>DAOSLL010000114.1:0-9261 GCA_035368905.1 Rhodoferax sp. | reverse complement strand
CGTTCTTGTTGGTCCAATCCATCTCGGACACGTGCACCAGGCCTTCGATGCCGGGTTCCAGCTCGACAAATGCACCGTAGTCGGCGATGTTTGTGATCTTGCCAAACATGCGCGTGCCTTGCGGGTAGCGACGGTTCACGCCCATCCAAGGGTCGTCGCCCATTTGCTTCAGTCCCAATGAGACACGGTTTTTCTCGGTATCGAATTTCAGGATCTTGGCGGTGATTTCCTGGCCAGCGGTCACCACTTCAGACGGGTGACGGACACGGCGCCAAGCCATGTCGGTGATGTGAAGCAAGCCGTCAATGCCGCCCAGATCGACAAAAGCACCGTACTCAGTGATGTTCTTGACCACACCTTGGACAATCGCGCCTTCCTTGAGCGTATTCATCAGCTTGCTGCGCTCTTCACCCATGCTGGCTTCGACCACGGCGCGGCGACTCAGCACCACGTTGTTGCGTTTGCGGTCGAGTTTGATGACCTTGAATTCAAGCGTCTTGTTTTCGTACGGAGACAAGTCTTTGGTCGGACGGGTGTCGACCAGTGAGCCGGGCAGAAAGGCGCGGATACCGTTAACCAGAACGGTCAGACCACCCTTGACCTTGCCGCTGGTGGTGCCAGTGACAAATTCGCCGGACTCCAGGGCTTTTTCCAGGCTCATCCATGATGCCAAACGCTTGGCAGTGTCGCGTGACAGGATGGTGTCGCCGTAGCCGTTTTCGATCGAGCCGATGGCTACCGAGACGAAGTCACCGACCTGCACTTCGGTTTCGCCCTGATCATTCTTGAATTCTTCCAGCGGCACATAGGCTTCGGATTTCAGGCCAGCGTTGACCACCACAAAGCTGTGTTCAATACGGACCACCTCGGCGGTGATGACTTCACCGGGGCGCATTTCTGTGCGTTGCAGGGACTCTTCAAACAGGGCGGCAAAAGATTCAGACATTTTCAATGCGGTGTGTTAACCGCGGGGTTAAGTTTTTTGAACCTCATCCGCAATGTGCCAGTGCAGCACGATAGGGCGGTTGAGGGCCGTTGCAAGGGGGTAAGCCTTTCGGTTTTGGTCCTTCCGAGTGATCAGAAGGGCTGCACGCCTTGCCACCAGTTCAACACCAGATCAATTGATTCTTCAACCGATAAATCCGAGTTGTCCAGCAGTTTGGCATCCGATGCCGCTTTGAGTGGCGCGACGCTACGGGTTTGATCCCTCTCGTCACGCGCTTCCAAATCAGCCTGCAGACCCTCGAGTGTAGTTGAATTTCCCTTTGAAATCAACTGTTTGAAGCGTCTTTGTGCACGCTGTCGGGGGCCTGCGGTCAAAAAGACCTTGAGCCGGGCATCTGGAAAGATCACTGTGCCCATGTCGCGCCCGTCAGCGACCAGTCCCGGCAGGCGACGAAAGTTGTGCTGCAGGCCGACCAAAGCATGACGCACCAGCGCCAGCGCGGAGATGCGCGAAGCGTTCATCCCGACTTCCTCGGTACGGATCGCCTCGGTCACGTCAGCACCGTCAAGCAGCACCCGGTGCTGTACAAAATCAATCTTGAGCACTTGTAACAGACTGGCAATGGCTGCCTCGCCAGCAGTGTCCAGGGGCAAACCGGCACGAACGGCCGCCAGTGCGGTGATGCGGTAGAGTGCACCCGAATCCAGCAGGTGGTAGCCCAGTTGGCGGGCCAATTCTGCAGCCAGGGTACCTTTGCCCGACGCGGTTGGTCCGTCCACGCAAATGACCGGGATGTTGACGGTTTGGGTGCGAACCAGCGACAGCAGGTCTTCAAAATAGTCCGGGTAGGTCTTGGCGACGCATTTTGGGTCTTCAATGCGCACCGGAACACCCGCCGGGTTGAAGGCGACCAATGAAAAGCACATCGCCATGCGGTGATCGTCGTAGGTGTGGATGCTTGCGGCCTGCCAATCGGCCAGGGTGGCCGGTGGCGTGATGTGGATGAAGTCGCTGCCTTCTTGCACCGTCGCACCGAGTTTGCGCAACTCGCAGGCGATGGCTGTGATGCGGTCGGTCTCCTTGACGCGCCAACTGGCAATATTGCGCAGGCGGGTGGTGCCGTTTGCATACAAGGCCATCACGGCCAGCGTCATTGCGGCATCCGGAATGTGGTTGCAATCCAGATCAATGGCTCTCAAGGGCCAGCCGCGACCCGGCTCGCCGCGCGACACTTCCAGCCAGTTGGGGCCGCTGATGATATTTGCACCCATCATTTGCGCGGCTTCAATGAAGCGGATGTCGCCCTGAATCGAATTCGCGCCCAGGCCTTGAATTTTTATGCCTTTTTGGCCTCTAGCCCTTTCAGCTATTGCGCCAGCAGCTATGAAATAACTAGCAGATGAAGCGTCTGCTTCAACATGAACCACGCCAGGGGAGCTCAATTTGCTGCCCGCAGGAATGGTGAAACGCTGCCAGCCATCGCGTTGCACGGTGACACCAAAGCGCGCCAGCAGGTTTAGCGTGATCTCGATGTAGGGCCGCGAGATCAGTTCACCGACGACCTCGATGACAATGTCCTTTTCAGCCACCAGCGGCAGCGCCATCAGCAGAGCGGTAAGAAACTGACTCGACACATCACCCCGCACCCGAATCGGCACATCGAGTTTCAGGCTTGGCTGACCAATGCGCAGCGGCGGATAACCTGGCTTTTCCAGGTAATCGATCTGGCAACCCAACTGACGCAGCGCGTCTACCAGGTCGCCAATCGGGCGCTCGTGCATGCGAGGCACGCCGCGCAGTTCATGGTCGCCCCCGATCACGGCCAGCGCCGCCGTCAGCGGTCGTATTGCGGTGCCAGCGTTGCCCATGAACAAGCGGGTTTGCCGTCTGACCGGTTGGCCGTCCATGCCCTCGATCACCACGGTGTTGCCCTGTTGCTCAACACCGCAACCCAGTGCGCGCAGGGCATCGAGCATGACCTGGGTGTCGTCTGAGTCAAGCAGGTCACGCACGGCGGTGCGCCCTGGGCACAAGGCTGCCAGCAGCAGCACCCGGTTGGAGATGCTTTTTGACCCTGGCAGGGTGATCACACCGCCGATCGACTCAAGCGCCGGCAAGTCGAGAAATTTGGTGGCAAACATGGGTCAGGGCTGGTTACCTCACAGGTTGTGCATTGGGGTGTCGGGTTTGGGCTGCAACGCCAGGCGCAGAGCGTGCCAGTTGGCTTAGCCAAACCGGCAATTTGCATGCACGCAATGCGCCCGAAGATGACGCGCCAAATGTGCCTGCCATTGCGCCATGTGCCCTTGGGACAGCGTCGAAAACAAGTTACGCATTTGGCCGTTGGGTTCAGGCTGCATTGCCAGGCGCAAAGCGCGATGTCTGGCGAGCCACACTGGCGATTTGTAACGGCACAGTGCGCCCAGACCCGACGGGCCAAATGCGGAAGTTGTTGGTGACCATGTCCTTAGTCGAGCTGGTTCATGCGCCACTGACTGCGGGCGGCGCTGGCGCGGGCGATCTGGTCTTCCAGGCCCTGCGCATCGCCACTGCTCATCAGGGCTTCAAAGGCTGACAACTGATTCTGGAAAGCCCGGCTTTGCAGCAGCAACTCGTCGCGGTTGGTCATGAAGATGTCACGCCAGACTTTCGGGTCGCTTGCCGCAATGCGGCTGAAATCCCGAAACCCGGGACCGGCCAATGACAAATAGTCCTTGCCTGCGGCTTGTCCGGCAATCGCGTTCATCAGCGCAAAAGACAACAGGTGCGGCAGGTGGCTGACCGCTGCAAACGCCGCATCATGCGACTCGGGCGACATCTGCACCACCTTGCAGCCCAGTGCCGTCCAGAGCTCGATTGCCTGCCTGAGCTGGGCCGTGAGGGTCTGCTCAACCGGAGTCAGGATGACTTGCTTTTGCTGGTAAAGATCAGCTTCGGCGTGCTCGACACCGGCCATTTCCTTGCCCGCAATCGGGTGTGCCGGGACAAATGAGCCGATCTGATCGCGCAAGCCCCGCTCGGCCGCTCGCACCACATCGCCTTTGGTGGAGCCGACATCCATGATCAGCATTTCTGGCGTGACCATGTGTCTGATCGACTTGAAAGTCGCCTCCGAGGCCGACACCGGCACTGCCACCAGCACGATGTCGGCACCCGAGACCGCCAGCAGCGCCGAGGGTGCCTCGACATCGATCACGCCCAATTGGCGGGCACGTTCGGTGGTGGAGGGTGATTTGCTGTAGCCCACCACACGCTTGACCAGGCCAGCCTTTTTCAGCGCCAGCGCAAATGAGCCGCCCATCAGGCCGCAGCCAATCAGACCGAGTTGCTCAAACATGCTCAGACCGCCACCGGGTAGGTACCCAGCAGCTTGTAAAACGCGCACAAGGCGCGCAATTCGTCAAGTGCCGCACGCACATTTGGCTGCGACGGGTGGCCGAGCAGATCAATGTAGAAGTAATACTCCCACTGGCCCGAGCGCGCCGGGCGCGACTCAAAACGGGTCATCGAGACACCATGGTTTTTCAGCGGCACCAGCAGGTCATGCACCGCGCCGGGACGGTTGGCTACCGAGACGATCAGGCTGACGCAATCGTGGCCGGTGGCCAGCGGCGTGGCCAGCGTTTGCGGCAGGCAGATCACGGCAAAGCGGGTGCGGTTGAAGGCATCGTCCTGAATTGCGTGGAAGGCCACGTGCAGACCAAATTCGCTACCCGCACGCTCACTGGCGATGGCCGCCCAGGCCGGGTTGGTGCTGGCCAAACGGGCACCCTCGGCATTGCTGGAGGCGGCGCGACGGTCTGCGTCAGGCAGATGTGTGGTCAACCAGTCCTGACACTGTGCCAAGGCTTGCGGGTGGGCATAAACCACTTCGATGCCGTCCAGACTGGGAACCAGGCGCAGCAAATTGTGGCGCACCAGGAAACTGGTTTCGCCAATGATGTGCAGCGGTGAATTGAGCAGCAAGTCAAGTGTGCGTGATACCACGCCCTCCGAGGAGTTCTCGATGGGTACCACGCCGAACTCGGCGCTGCCTGCGGCCGTGGCACGAAACACTTCGTCAAAGCTGACGCACATCACGCGTGCCACGCTGCCGCCAAAAAACTGGATTGCCGCCTGTTCGCTGAAGGTTCCAGCCGGCCCGAGGTAGGCCATCCGCAAGGGGGCTTCGATGGCGCGGCAGGCAGACATGATTTCGCGCCAGATCAGGGCTACGCTGTGCGGCTTGAGGGGGCCGTCGTTGTTGGCCTGCAGGTTGGCGATGACCTGGGTTTCACGGTCGGGCCGGAACACCGCCGAGCCGTCCTGTCGCTTGATTTCGCCGACTTCATGCGCCAAGGTGGCACGTTTGTTCAGCAGGGCAATCAGTTCCAGATCAAGCGCATCGATCAGGTTGCGCAGTTCAGCAAGGGTCTTGGCCATGGCGGGATGAAATAGGAGTTGATCCAGAACGTTGGTCGATCATGAAATAGTCAACAAATCAGGCTCTAGCCCTTATCTTGATTGCGTTAGTAGCTATTGAATAGATAGTAATCAAGCTTCTGGCAGGGTGCTGCCGTCGCTGCCTTCCTCGTCGGCCGACGCGTCGTCAACAACCGGAATCGCGTCGTTTTCGACGATACGCTGCAAGCCGCTCAAACTTGAGCCTTCGTCCAGCCCGATCAACGTCACGCCTTGTGTGGCGCGACCGAGCTCGCGGATTTCGCTGACCCTGGTGCGTACCAGCACGCCCCGGTCGGTGATCAACATGATTTCGTCGTCCGCATGTACCAGCGTGGCGGCCACTACTTTGCCGTTGCGCTCAGACTGCTGGATGGCGATCATGCCCTTGGTGCCACGACCGTGGCGGGTGTATTCGGTGATGCTGGTGCGCTTGCCAAAGCCGTTCTGGGTGGCCGTCAGCACGCTTTGCGACTCGTCCTCGGCGACCAGCATGGCAATCACGGTCTGGCCATCTTCAAGCATCATGCCGCGCACGCCACGGGCCTGGCGACCCATCGGGCGCACATCGTTCTCGTCAAAGCGCACCGCCTTGCCGCCATCACTGAAAAGCATCACGTCATGCTTGCCGTCGGTCAGCGCCGCACCGATCAAAAAGTCGCCTTCGTCCAGATCAACGGCAATGATGCCGGCCTTGCGCGGGTTGCTGAATTCATCGAGTGCGGTCTTCTTGACGGTGCCCATGCTGGTGCCCATGAAGACATACTGATCTGCCGGAAAAGTGCGTTTTTCGCCCGTCAGGGGCAACACCACGGTGACCTTTTCGCTGTCTTGCAGCGGGAACATGTTGACGATGGGCCGACCGCGCGAGCCGCGTGAACCTTGCGGCACTTCCCAGACCTTTAGCCAGTACATGCGGCCCCGATTGGAAAAACACAGGATGTAATCGTGGGTGTTGGCAATAAAGAGCTGGTCAACCCAGTCGTCTTCCTTGGTGGCGGTGGCCTGTTTGCCGCGCCCGCCGCGCTTTTGCGCCCGGTATTCGGAGAGCGGCTGACTCTTGATGTAACCGCTATGGCTCAGGGTGACCACCATGTCGGTCGGGGTGATCAGGTCTTCGGTGGAAAGATCGAACGACGAGTGCTCAACCAGGCTGCGTCGCGCGCCAATCTTGGTCAGGCCGAACTCGGTCTTGATGGCGGTGAGCTCGTCGCTGATGATGACCGTGACGCGCTCAGGGCGTGCCAGAATATCGAGCAGGTCGTCAATTTCGGCCATGACCTCTTTGTACTCGGCAACGATCTTGTCCTGCTCCAGGCCGGTCAGGCGCTGCAGGCGCATCTGCAAGATCTCTTGAGCTTGGGTTTCAGACAGCCGGTACAGGCCATCTGAACCCATGCCAAATTCACGCTCCAGCCCGTTTGGACGGTAGTCGTCGGCATTCACCACGCCGCCATCGGCCCGGGTGCGGGTCAGCATTTCGCGCACCAGCTTGCTGTCCCAGGGTCTGGCCATCAGCTCGGCGCGGGCCACCGGTGGCGTTGGTGACTCGCGGATGATGCGGATGAATTCGTCAATATTGGCCAGCGCCACCGCCAGGCCTTCGAGCACATGGCCGCGTTCGCGCGCCTTGCGTAACTCGAACACGGTGCGCCGTGTCACCACCTCGCGGCGGTGGTTCAAAAAGACCTCGATCAAATCCTTCAGGTTGCACAGCTTGGGCTGACCATTGATCAGCGCCACCATGTTCATGCCAAAGGTGTCTTGCAACTGGGTCTGCTTGTACAGGTTGTTGAGCACCACCTCGGGCACTTCGCCACGCTTGAGTTCAATCACCAGGCGCATGCCGGACTTGTCGGATTCATCCTGGATGTGGCTGATGCCTTCTATCTTCTTCTCGTGCACCAGCTCGGCCATGCGCTCTTGCAATGTCTTTTTATTCA
Organism: Rhodoferax sp.; assembly: GCA_035368905.1. Classification (GTDB taxonomy): domain Bacteria; phylum Pseudomonadota; class Gammaproteobacteria; order Burkholderiales; family Burkholderiaceae_C; genus Rhodoferax. The sequence goes on along the minus strand of DAOSLL010000114.1, from coordinate 1,932 downwards.
CCTGGTAGGGCAGCTCATCAACAATGATGGACTGGCGCTGTCCCTTGTCAATGTCCTCAAAATGGCACTTTGCACGCATCACCACCCGGCCGCGACCGGTGCGGTACCCATCTTTGACCCCTTGAATGCCGTAAATGATGCCGGCAGTCGGAAAGTCCGGTGCCGGGATGATTTCCATCAGCTCGTCAATCGTGGCATCGGGGTGGCGCAGCAGATGCAAGCAGGCATCGACTACTTCGCTGAGGTTGTGCGGCGGGATGTTGGTGGCCATGCCGACTGCAATGCCGCCGGAGCCATTGACCAGCAGATTCGGCAGGCGGGTTGGCAGCACCAGCGGCTCTTTTTCAGAGCCGTCGTAGTTGGGGCCGAAATCGACGGTTTCCTTGTCCAGATCAGCCAGCAACTCGTGGGCAATTTTGGCCAGCCGGATTTCGGTGTAACGCATCGCGGCAGCGTTGTCGCCATCGACCGAGCCGAAATTGCCCTGGCCATCGACCAGCATGTGGCGCATTGAGAAATCCTGCGCCATGCGAACAATGGTGTCATAGACCGACTGGTCGCCGTGCGGGTGGTATTTACCGATCACGTCGCCGACAATCCGCGCAGATTTTTTATACGCCTTATTCCAGTCGTTGTTCAATTCGTGCATGGCAAACAGTACGCGCCGATGCACCGGTTTCAAGCCGTCACGCGCATCAGGTAGCGCCCGCCCGACGATCACGCTCATCGCGTAATCAAGGTAGCTACGGCGCATTTCATCCGCCAGGCTGGTAGGCAGGGTTTCTTTGGCGAACTGGGTCATGGGAAAGGCTTGAGGCGAAGCAAGTTCAGGTTGTTAGGCTGATTTTATGCTGTGGGTTTGTTGTACCTTCACAACGCCTGAAACAAAAGTCATGGGGCACCGGCCCCTTGCGTTGGTTTTGATCGGCGGTATCGTTTTGGCTGAAAATCTATGTGGCACAATCAATGTAACGCTCAATGTGATAGGCATTTTGAGCGTCCGTTTCACCACCGCCGCACCGCTGCGGCACTTTCTTCTAGGAGAATCATGAAAAAATTGAACAAACTGGCGATGTTGATCGCTACCGCAGCTCTCGCTACCGCAGCCGGCGCTCAAACGATCGACAATTGGCGTTCTGCTGATGGCATCGTCTGGAAGAACGGCACCAATGAACTTTGCTGGCGTAACAATTTCTGGACACCCGCTACTGCCGCTGAAGGTTGTGACGGTGCCATCGTCGCGCCCAAGGTTGCGCCTGCGCCTGCACCTGCACCGGTAGCCGCTCCGGCACCGGCACCGGCACCCGCTCCCGCTCCCGCTCCCGCTCCTGTTGTTGCCACCAAGGTAACTTACGCGGCAGATGCGTTCTTTGACTTTGACAAGGCAGTGCTCAAGCCCGAAGGTAAAGCCAAGCTTGACGACCTGGTTGGCAAAGTGAAAGATATCAACCTGGAAGTAATCATTGGTGTCGGTCACACTGATTCAGTTGGCTCTGATGCTTACAACCAGAAGCTGTCGGTCAAGCGCTCGGAAGCTGTCAAGGCTTATCTGGTGTCCAAGGGTATTGAAAAGAACCGTGTCTACACCGAAGGCAAGGGCGAGAAGCAACCTGTTGCTGACAACAAGACCTCTGAAGGTCGCGCCAAGAATCGCCGCGTTGAAATCGAGGTGGTTGGAACACGTGGCAAGTAATTGCCAGCAATAGCCTGATACGCTTGTCAAAGAAACCCGCCTAGGCGGGTTTTTTTGCGTGCAGATTGCGTACCTGCTGTCGTGAAACGGTTGATTGAAAAAGAGCACGCCCTAAAATCTAGGCTGTGTCGGCGTTATGGTTCAGTGTTGAACCATTCATGTTCGGGTTTGACAACCCGGTGCTTTGAAACTTGTGAAGGTGAGTTATGCAAATACACGATGAAGCAGCGCAACGCCTG
>DAOSLL010000113.1:0-9269 GCA_035368905.1 Rhodoferax sp. | reverse complement strand
CGCTGGGGGTGGGTGATGTCAGTTTGATTGAAAGCGCCCATGAACAATGGCTGGCCTTGAGCGGACTGGGGCTTGATGTGGTGTTCAAGGTGCTGGTGCCTGCGCTGACATTGGCGGTGCTGCTGTCGATTGACACCTTGAAGACCTGTGTGGTGATTGATGCCATGACCAATTCCAGCCACGACTCCAACCGCGAACTGGTCGGGCAAGGGCTGGGCAATATTGCTTCGGCGCTGATTGGCGGCGTGCCGGGTGCCGGCACCATGGGGGCCTCGGTGGTGAATATCTCCAGTGGCGGCAGTACCCGGCGCAGCGGACTGCTGGCCGGTGGCTTCTCACTGCTGGCGTTTTTGCTGCTGGCACCGCTGATTGCCTGGGTGCCGGTAGCGGCGCTGGCAGCGATTTTGATTGTGGTTGGCGCACGCATGATTGATCGCCACAGCCTGAAGTTTTTCTACAGTCCGGCCACCCGGCTGGACTTCATGGTGATTTTGTCGGTGATTCTGGTGGCACTGTTTGGCAACCTGATTGCCGCGTCGGCAGTCGGCGTGGCGCTGGCCATTTTGTTGTTTATCCGCGAGCAAACCCGCAGCTCGGTGATCCACAGCCGAGTTGAAGGCACCCAGGTGTTTGAGAAAGGCACCCGCTTTGGCAAAGAGCCTGGCAATGTGGACCCTGACCACCAGTCGATGGTGGTTTTTGAACTGCAGGGCAGCCTGTTTTTTGGCACCGCCAACCAGTTGCATCAGGCGCTCGAACCAGAAACTGCCAATCATAAATATGTCATCTTGAGCATGCGCCGGGTCCAGTCGCTCGATGTCACCGCCACCCATGTGCTGGAACAGATCAAAGACCGGCTGGAAGAAAACAACGCTTACCTGGTGTTCTGCGACATTCCCAAAGGCCTGCCGAGCGGGCTCAAGATGAAGCGATTCTTGAAAGAAACCGGTGTCGTTCACGGCAGCAACAAGGCCTTTGCCTTTCGTGCGCTGGACGAAGCGCTGGAATGGGTCGAAACCCGGCGGGCCGAAAGTGCGCAGCCTGACCCGGTCGAGGCAGTGCCACTGGCGCTGCGTGATTTTCCCTTGCTGGCCGGGCAGCCCGAGGCGGCACTGGCGGCGCTCGAAGCCGTGGCGCTGCCACGCAGCATCAAGACTGGCAAAAAGGTATTCAAGGCAGGTGATGCCGACAGCGAACTCTATTTCGTTCGCCGTGGCTCGGTCAAGATCACGCTGCCGCTGCACAAAAAAGACAACTACCATCTGGCAACGGCGGGGCGCGGCAGCCTCATCGGGGCGATGGGCTTTTTGGACCCCGAAGGCCATACCGGCAATGCAGTCGCGCTAAGCGACACCGATGTGTATGCCTTGACGCGTGACGGCTTCAACAACCTGGCCGAACAGCACAGCGCCTTGGCACTGGTCATCCTGCTTGCGGTGGCGGGCAATTTGTCAAACCGGCTGCACATCACGATCACCGAATTGCAGGCCTTGCGCGGCTGACAACCTGCCGGACTTGTGGCGCATCTGCTGCAACCCGACCGCACCGGCAAGACCGGTCTGGCCCGTGTGCCTGGTGCAGCGGCAGCCTGCATGGCGGCCAAGGCGGTCAGTGCTGCTGCCCGGCGCAGACGGCTGCGAACCCTGCCGCTGCCAAACAGCGCTTTGGTGCCCGGCAAAATTCCGCCTTGGCCGCGATGTCCGTGGCTGGCAACGCCGGGGATAATCCGCTCCACATGGCACTTATCACACTCCTTGACGCTCAACTCGCATTTGGGCACGTTGCGCTGCTCGACCACGCTGACTTTTCGCTGGAAACCCAGGAGCGCGTGGGCCTGATTGGCCGCAACGGCGCGGGCAAATCGAGCATGCTCAAAATCCTCGGCGGCCTCGACAAGCCCGACGATGGCACGCTGCAAGTGCAAGGCGGCACCCGCATTGCCTATGTCGCGCAAGAGCCGCAACTTGATCCAGATGCTACTGTATTTGTAGCTGTCAGCGCAGGTGTGGCAAGGGCTAGAGCCTTGATTGATGAATATTCCCAGGGCCACGGCGATCTGGATGCGATGCAAAGCGAGATCGAGGCGCTGGACGGCTGGAACTGGGAACAGCGCGTCAGCGAAACCCTGCACCGGCTGCACCTCGACCCTGATGCCGTGCTGGCCACCCTGTCGGGCGGCACCAAAAAGCGCGTGGCGCTGGCGCAGGCGCTGGTGACGCAGCCCGACGTGTTGCTGCTCGATGAGCCGACCAACCACCTCGATCTCGACAGCATCGAGTGGCTTGAAGGCTTGCTGGTCGATTTCAAGGGCAGCATGATCACCATCACCCACGACCGCTCCTTTCTGGACAACGTGGCAACCCGCATCGTCGAACTAGACCGTGGCCGGCTGCTGAGCTACCCCGGCAACTTTGCCGCCTATGTGCTGCAAAAGGAAGAACAACTGGCGCAAGAGGCGGTGATCAACGCGCGTGCCGACAAGCTGTTGGCCGCCGAAGAGGTGTGGATTCGCAAGGGTGTCGAAGCGCGGCGCACCCGTGCGCAGGGCCGCATCACCCGCTTGCAGGTGCTGCGTGCCAACCGCGCCGCCCGCCGCGATGTGATTGGCAGCGTCAACATGGACGTGGCCAGCGGTGTCGGCAGTGGCAAGCTGGTGGCTGAACTCACCCACGTGTCAAAGAGCTTTGGTGAGCGCCGCATCGTGCACGACTTTTCTGCCACCATTTTGCGTGGCGACAAGATTGGCCTGCTTGGGCCCAACGGTGCGGGCAAAACCACGCTGCTCAAGCTGATTCTGGGTGAACTCAAGGCCGACCCGGCACCAGCGAACTCGCCGCCGCCCGAGTCGGGCCACAGCCCCTGGGGCACAGTGCGCCAGGGTGCCAACATCGAAGTGGCGTATTTTGACCAGATGCGCAACGCACTTGACCTTGATGCCACGCTGGAAGATTTCATCAGTCCGGGCAGCGAGTGGATCGAGATTGGCAGCCAGAAAAAGCACGTGAAAAGCTATCTGGGCGACTTTTTGTTCTCGCCCGCGCGCGCCAACTCGCCGGTTCGCTCACTCAGCGGCGGCGAGCGCAACCGGCTGTTGCTGGCACGCTTGTTTGCCCGACCGGCCAATGTGCTGGTGCTCGACGAGCCAACCAATGACCTCGACATTGATACGCTCGAACTGCTTGAAGACCTGCTGCAGAATTTTGACGGCACCGTGTTTCTGGTCAGCCATGACCGCACTTTTCTCGACAACGTGGTGACCAGCACCATCGCCTTTGAGGGCAATGCCCATTGGCGTGAGTACGAGGGTGGCGTGCAAGATTGGCTGACGCAAAGCCGACGCGCGGGCGAAATCGCCAAAAATAGTGCTCAAAAAGGCGCTCAGCCCAATAAGGGCGTGCGCGAGCAGCTATCAAAAGAGCAGCAGTATAAAGCCACTACGGCAACCCTTGCCGAGCCCGTGGCAAGCCTGGTGCCGCCCGCCAAAGCGCGCAAGCTCAGTTTCAGGGAACAGCGCGAGCTTGACGGTCTGCCCGACCTGATCGCCAGGCTGGAGGCCGAGCAAAAGGACATTGCCGGGTTGCTGGCCGACGGCAGCCTGTATGCCATCGACAACACCCGCGCCCTCAAACTGGCCAGCCGCAGTGCCCAGATTGACGACGAACTGCTGGGCGCACTGGAGCGCTGGGAACTGCTGGGCAATGCTGGCTAAGGTTGGTGCTGGCGCAGGAGGCTGTCGGGCTGATGGATCGAGCAGTTAGAACCGACGCCAGTGATGCCATTTCTGGTTCATTGAGTCGAAATGACTGCCTCAATCCAGATGGAGTCATGCCATGTCACGGCCAGCCAGCGGAAATGCCGAGGTTTTGCCGAATGCCCGCGAGGCTACTGCTTGTACAAAACCGGAGGCGCAATGGCGTCAAGCACCGCTGACTCGCTTCTTCCCTTGTGGAAGATTTGTCGATACTGCCGTGATGGAAGTCGGCCTGCCATGGGCGGCTGTGCGGCACGGCAATCAGTCCCGCTGCGTTGTCATCTCCCGGTCGTTTGACCAACAGGCTGGCGCTGCCATGATCGCGCCGCCAGACCACGACATTTGCAGACAAAGGCAACTCGGATAGAAGGTTCAGAGGCTGCGCACGCGCACAACCGCAAAGAGATACCGCACAGGCAACCCAAAGCCGGCCGCAACTGCTGCATCTGGCTTTAGGCTGACGGGTCTTTTAAGCCAGTATTAATCCGTCGCGGCTACAGTGCTGCCAGGCTTCACCGAGCGGGCATGACCCGCATGACACCTTTGTCTGGCTCCTGCCACATGGCACAGCGACAGCGGGTGTCTGGTCACCATAATCACCGGCACACACGGCACCTAGGAATTTCATGCGACTATTACTGGCAGAAGACGACCCGATGCTTGGCGACGGCTTGCGTGCCGGACTGCGGCAACAGGGTTTTCAGGTGGACTGGGTCCGCGACGGCCTGGCCGCCGAGCGTGAGATCGCCAGCGGCGACTACCAGGCGGCGGTACTTGACCTGGGTCTGCCACAAAAAGATGGGCTGGAGGTGCTGCAGGCGCTGCGTCGAAAAAAAATCACCACCCCGGTGCTGGTGCTGACGGCCCGTGACACGGTGCCCGACCGCATCAAGGGGCTGGATTTGGGTGCTGATGACTATGTGATCAAGCCAGTTGACCTGTTTGAGCTCGGTGCGCGCCTGCGTTCGCTGGTGCGGCGCGCCCATGGCCTGGTACAAGATGTACTGAACTGCGGCAATGTGCAAATGAATCTGGCGGCACGCCAGGTACTGATGGACGGACAGGCAGTCAGCTTATCCACCCGCGAATTCGACTTGCTGCATGCGCTGATGCTCAACATGGGCCGGGTCTTGTCGCGTGAGCAGCTTGAGCAGCAGCTCTACAGTTGGGGCTATGAGGTTGAAAGCAATGCCATCGAGGTGCACATTCACCACCTGCGCAAAAAGCTCAGGGCCGATCTGATCCAGACCCTGCGCGGTGTTGGCTACATGCTGCTGCGCCCGAAAGACCCGACCTGAAGCAGAGTGCACATGACATTGTTGCCGCGACTGAAATCACTGCAAGCACGCTTGCTGGCCCTGCTGTTGATGATGATGGCGCTGGTCTGGCTGGCAGCGGCAGTGCTGACCTGGATTGGCACCCGCCACGAACTCGACGAATTGCTGGACGGCCACCTGGCGCAGTCGGCGGCATTGCTGGTGGCTCAGCAAACCATCCAGGACCAGGACCAGGACGACAACCAGAAAAGCGACCCGCCCGGGCGGCATGACGATGACGCGCAGCCGTTGCACAAGTATGCCCCGCGCGTGGCGTTTCAGGTGTTCCATGAAGGACAGCTTACGCTGCGCTCAGCCAACGTAGGCGATACCCCCATGTCAACTACGCTGCGCGGCTTTGAGACTGTGCAGTTGCCAGATCAGTCACGCTGGCGGGTGTTTGCCACGCAAGGCAATGAGGGTGATGTGCAGGTGTTTGTCGGCGAACGGACCGAGTCGAGGCATGACATTTTGTGGGCAGTGATGACGGGGGTGCTGACCCCCTTGCTTTACTCCTTGCCCCTGCTGGGCTTGGTTGGCTGGCTGGCGGTGCGCCAGGCTCTGGCCGCGCTGCGTCAGTTGAGCCGTTTGCTGGCAAAGCGCCAGCCGCAGGCACTCGATGCCGTGGTTTTGGGCGACCTCCCCGCTGAGATTGAACCGGTGGTGCAGTCGCTGAACGCCTTGTTTGGGCGCATAGGCAACATGCTGAGCAGCGAGCGGCGCTTTACCGCTGATGCCGCCCATGAGTTGCGTACGCCGATTGCCGCCATTCGCATACAGGCCCAGGTGGCGCTGGGGGCTGGCGGCGACATTGCCGAGCGTGATCACGCGCTGGGCTTGACGATCGAAGGTTGCGACCGCGCCGCCCACCTGGTTGAGCAATTGCTGACCCTTTCAAGGCTCGAAGCCAGCAGCGCCAGTGCGCCTGCCGGGCTCGTCAATCTTTCTGCCTTGGCGCAGCGCGTCGCTGCCGACCTGGCCCCCACGGCGCTACAAAACGGGCAGGTGCTGGAACTTGAAGCATCTGTGCCCGGCCTGATCCAGGTCGATGACACGCTGACCTGCGTGCTGCTGCGCAACCTGACCGACAACGCCCTGCGTTACAGCCCGCCGGGTGCCAAAGTCTGCCTGTCGGTGACCACAGAAGACAACCGGGTGCTGCTGCAAGTCGATGACAGTGGCCCGGGTTTACCAGATGTTGACATGGCGCGTCTGGGCGAACGCTTTTTCCGGTGCATGGGCACCACACAGTCAGGCAGCGGCCTGGGCTGGTCAATTGTGCGGCGCATCGCAGCGGTATACCAGGCCGAGGTGAAGGTGTGCCGCTCTACCCTGTTGGGCGGGTTGTGTGTCAGCGTGATTTGGCCAGTACATGCGGCACAACCGGTTTCCAACGGTGTCATCGACGGCGGTCGCCGACACCTGTAAAACACGTGGTAACAAATGCTTACCAATTGCTACGGACGCTTACATCGTAATTACCGAAACTACTGATACTTAACTCAAAGAAAGGTTCACCATGAGACATTTTTTTCGCACTGCGGTCGGCGCTGCCGTCTGCACACTGGGGCTGAGTCTGGCCGCGCAAGCGCAGACCGCACCACCGGCCGGACGCTTGCTGGCCTCCAATTGCTTCCAGTGCCACGGCACCAACGGCAAAGGTCCGGGGTTTGACAAACTGACCGGCGAATCGTCGTCGGAAATCTACAAAGACCTGAAAGAGTTTGCGTCGGGCAAAGAAGGCAGCGGCATCATGGCCAAACATGCCATGGGCTACACCGATGCCCAGTTGCAGTCGCTCTCAAACTGGCTGTCAACCCAGCGCTAACCCCAATACCTCAGGAGTTCCATCATGGATAGACGATTTTTTCTCTCGGCCGGCGGCATCTTGCTGGCAGCAGCCTCACCATTGGCCTGGGCCGATGACAAAAAGAAGACCGGTTCGGGCAGCGGCAGCAGTACCAGCAGCAGCACCAGCACCTCGACCGCACCAACTGGCAGCGCGATCAAATCACGGGTGATCGTGATTGGCGGTGGCATGGCGGGTGCCACAGTAGCCAAATATTTGCGCCTGTGGGGCGATGGCATTGCGGTCACGCTGATTGATCGCAACAGCAGCTATGTTTCCAACATCATGAGTTCGATGGTGTTGACCGGGCAGCGCACTTTGACCAGCCTGACCTATAGCTACAGCAAGTTGCAGTCGGCTTACGGGGTGACCGTGGTTAAAGGTGAGGTGTCCAATGTTGACCCGTCAAAGGGACAAGTCCAATTGGCTGACGGCACCATCTTGACCGCCGACCGCATCGTGATGGCACCCGGCATTGAGTTTGACGATGTCCCCGGTCTGGGCAGCTCCGACCGCATGCCGCACGCCTGGCAAGCCGGTCCACAAACCACCTTGCTGCAAAAGCAATTGTCTGCCATGACAGCCGGTGGAACCGTGATCTTGACCATTCCGCAAAAACCCTACCGTTGCCCGCCCGGCCCTTACGAGCGTGCCTGCCTGATCGGCGACTGGCTGAAAACCTACAAGAAGGGTTCCCAACTGATTGTGCTTGACGCAAACTCCGACTACGTCGCAGAAAGAGACAACTTTGTGGCCGGCTTCAAGCTGCACAACATCAAGTACGTGCCAAATTCGGCTGTTCAAAGTGTCGATCCGGGCACGTCAAGCACCGGTTTGATGAGCATCAAGACGACTGATGGTGTGACGCACCAGGCCAACGTGGTCAACATGATTCCGCGCCAAAAGGCCGGTGGCCTGGTGGTCAAGACCGGTTTGGCCAACGCCACCGAAGGGCGTTTTGCCGGTGTCAACCAGCTCACCTATGCCAGCACGGTCAGCGGCGCTGGCAAAGTGCACATCATTGGTGACTCCAGCGCCACCGACCAGCCCAAAGCCGGACACATCGCCAACCAGGAAGCCAAAGTGTGCGCCGATGCCATCGTGCGTTCACTGGCTGGTTTGCAGCCGGACCCGGCACCCGTCACCAACTCGGCCTGCTACTCCACCATCACCATGTCGCAAGCATCCTGGTTGATGGCGATGTACCAGTACGACCCGGCTGCGGCCAAAATGGCACTGGCCGCCGTGCCTGGTGTTGCTGCTTCCACCGGCTGGAATGCCGACAACTTTGAAGACATGAATACCTGGTTCAGCGCCTTGATGGCAGACAGCTTCGCCTGAGGGCGGTGCGCGCTGCGGCGCATTCAACCCAGACTGGCCCGGGTTCACATGAAATGACTTTCATGCCCCGGGCAGGTCAATCAGTGACCCTCAGAGGCGGGCCAGCCTCGTAAAATACCGGTTTTGACCTTCAGCGCAACGCTGACTTTTAAGGAACAACCGATGAGCCCCATACCCCCTTCCATGGCTGACCGCGACGGCAAAATCTGGATGGACGGCCAGATGGTGGACTGGCGCGATGCCAAAATCCATGTGCTGACCCATACCTTGCACTATGGCTGCGGTGTTTTTGAGGGTGTGCGTGCTTACAACACGGCGGTTGGCCCGGCGATTTTCCGGCTGCAAGAGCACACCGAGCGACTCTTTAACAGCGCCAAAATCCTGCGCATGAAAATTCCGTTTACCCTGGATGAAGTCATGGAGGCACAGAAAGCTGTCATCCGCGACAACCAGCTCGATTCCGGCTACCTGCGCCCGCTGTCCTGGATTGGCGACAAAAAGCTCGGCGTATCCCCCCGGGGCAACACCATTCACCTGATGGTGGCCGCGTGGCCTTGGGGTGCCTACCTGGGCGAAGAAGGCATGAAACGCGGCATCCGCGTCAAGATTTCAAGCTACACCCGGCACCATGTCAACATCACCATGACTCAGGCCAAGGCGGTCAGCAACTACACCAATTCAATTCTGGCCAACCTGGAGGTCACCGACGACGGCTACGACGAGGCGATGCTGCTTGATGCCAACGGTTTTGTCTCCGAGGGTGCCGGAGAAAACGTCTTCATCGTCAAGGGCGGCGTGGTCTTTACGCCTGACCTGTCGGCTGGTGCACTCAACGGCATTACCCGCAACACCGTGCTGCACATCTGCAAGGATTTGGGCCTGGAGGTGGTGCAAAAGCGCATCACCCGTGACGAGGTGTACATCTCTGACGAAGCCTTCTTCACCGGCACCGCCGCTGAAGTGACACCGATTCGCGAACTCGACCGGATCGAACTCGGTACTGGCAGCCGGG
>DAOSLL010000112.1:0-9307 GCA_035368905.1 Rhodoferax sp. | reverse complement strand
CCTCTGCGCTCGGTGGCATCGCCCCTGATCACCAGCAGAGCCAGGAGGTGCTGGCGCGGTTTGGCATGCGCGGTCGGTCGCAACAATTGGTGCGGCACTTGTCACAGGGGCAAAAGCGTCGCGTTGCGCTGTCCCGGCTAGCGCTGAGTCCGGCGCGTTTGTGGGTGCTAGATGAACCTTATGTGGCAATGGACGAAGGCGGCATTCAACTGCTATCTGACTTGATAGCCCACCATCTCGATCAGGGTGGGCTGGCGGTGCTGACCAGCCACCAGCGTGTTCCGATTGGCCAGCATCCGGCCCAGATGCTGGAACTCAAAGCCCCATGAGTCAGACTGTCAAATCCATCGGTTTGATTCACGTCATGCTTGCCGTGCTCAAGCGCGAAGTCGCTTTGGCCATGCGGCAAAAGGGCGAAGTGCTGACACCTCTGGTGTTTTTCATGGTGATTGCCAGCTTGTTCCCGCTGGGTGTCGGAGCTGAATCCAGCCTGCTGCTGCGCATGGCACCGGGGGTGTTGTGGGTCAGTGCGCTGCTGGCTGCCATGCTCTCTTTGCAACGCATGTTTGCCACCGACTACGCCGACGGTTCACTGGAGCAAATGGTGTTGTCGCCGACCCCGCTGGGCCTGCTGGTACTGGCGAAGGCCTTGGCCCATTTTGTCTTGTCGGGTCTGCCGTTGGTGTTGATGGCACCGGTATTGGGCCTGCAATTTGGACTGGATGCACGCGCCCTGGCCATTTTGATGCTGACTTTGTTGCTTGGCGCGCCCAGCCTTAGCCTGATTGGCAGCATTGGGGCCGCCCTGACATTGGGCGTTCGCGGTGCCGGGGTTTTGCTTTCCTTGTTGATCCTGCCGCTGTACATTCCAGTGCTGATTTTTGGTGCTGGCGCGGTGGAAGCTGACGCGGCAGGAGTCGGCTTTGGTGGCCACTTGTCGCTGCTTTCGGCACTGCTGGTACTTTCGTTGTTTTTTTCACCTTTTGCCACCGCTGCTGCCTTGAGGATTTCCCTGGAATGAAAACCCCTGTGATTCATTGGTTCAAGTTCGCCTCACCGCAAAACTTCTACCATTTGGCCGGCAAGATGTGGCCCTGGTTTGCTGCTTTGGCAACGCTGCTGGCGCTGGTAGGCCTGTGGATCGCCTTGTTTGTCGCACCCATTGATGCACAACAAGGCCAAGGCTATCGCATCATTTTTGTTCATGTGCCGGCCTCCCAGATGGCCATGTTCATCTACCTGGTGATGGCCGCATGGGCTGGTCTGGGTCTGGCCTTCAACACCCGCCTGTCGGGCATGATGGCCTCGGCCCTGGCCCCCACCGGCGCGCTGTTTGCATTTTTGTCGTTGCTGACCGGTGCCTTATGGGGCAAACCCATGTGGGGGGCTTGGTGGGTCTGGGACGCCCGGCTGACATCAACGCTGATTTTGCTGTTTCTTTATCTGGGTTTCATGGCGCTGCAGGCCAGCATTGACGACCCGCGGCGGGCAGACAAGGCCGGTGCCGTCCTGGCGCTGGTAGGCGCGGTAAACGTGCCAATCATTTACTTTTCGGTCAAGTGGTGGAACACCTTGCACCAGGGTGCGTCGGTGTCGCTCAAAGGCAGTTCCATGGCCAGCACCATGCTGGCCGGCATGTTGATCATGGTGCTGGCTTTCTGGATGTATGCAATTGCCATGGCCTTGCTGCGGGTGCGCAACATCATTCTTGAGCGGGAACACCATGCCGAATGGGTGAAACATGCAGTGGCTTAGCTTGGCAGATTTTTTCAACATGGGCGGTTACGCCTTTTATGTCTGGGGCAGCTTTGGGGCAACTGCTGCAGTGATTGCCGCAGAAATATGGCAGGTGAGGTCGCACCGGCGGCAGATTTTGCGCAACCTTATCAGCGAAATTGAGTCACAACCTGACGCAACTCTTCACTCATCATGAAACCTCGTCACAAACGTGCCGCCATCATCGCTGGTGGCTTGGTCGCCATTGGTCTGGCGGCCTATTTTGTCCTCAACGCATTTGAGAGCAACCTGGTATTCTTCTTCTCCCCCAGCCAGATAGAGTCCGGCGAGGCCCCAAGAAACCGGACTTTTCGAGTTGGCGGGCTGGTCAAGTCGGGCAGCGTCAATCGCGACAACCTGACCGTCAATTTTGTTGTCACCGACACGGCCAAAGAGATCAGGGTGTCTTACACCGGCATCTTGCCGGACTTGTTCAGGGAAGGCAAAGGTGTTGTGGCACAGGGCAAGCTCGATGCCAGTGGTCATTTCACCGCCACCGAAGTACTGGCAAAACATGATGAAAACTACATGCCGCCAGAAGCCAAACATGCGGTTGATCAAGCGCAGAACACCATCAAAACCCTGAAATAAGGCGCACCTTCCATGATTCCTGAACTCGGGTCTTTCGCCCTTATCCTGGCCCTGCTGGTGTCCTTCTGCCTGGGGGTTATCGGGGTTGCGGGTGGCCAGCAAAACCGTGCTGACTGGATGGCATTCGCCCGCCCTGGGGCTCAGGCATTGTGGCTATTGACTGCCTTCTCTTTCGCTTGCCTGACTTATGCCTTTTACACCAACGACTTCTCGGTACTCTATGTCAGCCAGCACTCCAATTCCAAATTGCCTGACATGTACCGCATTGCCGGGGTCTGGGGCGGGCATGAGGGCTCGCTGCTGCTCTGGCTGATGATGCTCAGCACCTGGATGATGGCGGTGTCAATTTTTTCGCGCCAGTTGCCTGATGTCATGGTTTCGCGGGTACTGGGTGTGCTGGGTCTGGTGGCGATGGGCTTTCTGCTTTTCATGTTGATCACTTCCAATCCCTTTCTGCGCCTGAGTGACATTCCAGAAGACGGTCGCGACCTCAATCCGCTGCTGCAAGACCCCGGTCTGGTGTTTCACCCGCCGCTGCTTTACATGGGTTATGTCGGCATGGCGATTCCGTTTGCGTTTGCCATTGCCGCCTTGCTCAATGGTCGGCTCGACGCGGCCTGGGCCCGCTGGTCGCGCCCTTGGGCCACTGCAGCCTGGATATTCCTGACAGTCGGCATCGCCTTGGGCTCCTGGTGGGCCTATTACGAACTGGGCTGGGGTGGCTGGTGGTTTTGGGACCCGGTCGAGAACGCGTCGTTCCTGCCCTGGTTGGTCAGTACCGCGCTGATCCACTCTCTCGCCGTCACCGAAAAGCGCGGCTTGTTCAGAAACTGGACCATCATTCTCGCCATTACATCGTTTTCACTGAGTCTGCTGGGCACTTTTCTGGTGCGCTCTGGTGTTCTGACTTCGGTTCACGCTTTTGCCACTGACCCCAGGCGCGGCGTGTTCATCCTGGTGTTTCTGGCGCTCGTCGTAGGTGGGTCGCTGATCCTGTTTGCACTGCGCGCCAGCAAAGTCCGCGCAGGCGGCAACTTTGCCCTGGTTTCACGTGAAACCTTTCTACTGGTCAACAATGTGCTGCTGACCACAGCGGCAGCCAGCGTCATGCTGGGCACCCTGTACCCGTTAATCGTCGACGCGCTCAATCTTGGCAAACTGTCGGTCGGCCCGCCTTACTTCAACGCGGTGTTTGCGCCCATCATGGTACCGGTGTTGTTGTTCATGGTGATCGGCTCTTATGCCCGCTGGAAAAGCGACAGCGTCGCTGAGCTGGCCAGGAAACTGCGTCCGGTTGCAATCATTTCGGTGGCTCTGGGTTGCAGCTTGCCATTGCTTGCCGGTCCCTGGTCGCCCATAGTGGCCGTCGGTCTGAGCTTGTCGGTCTGGATCATGCTCGCCTCGGCGGTTCAGATTTACCGGCATGTCAAAGCCCTGGCCCCGGGCCAGACCACCCCGTTGGCGTACTGGGGCATGCATGTGGCGCACATTGGCATCGCCGTGTGTGTGATTGGCATCACCATGGTCAAAGGCTACGAGACTGAAAAAGATGTGCGCATGACCCTGGGTGACACGGTTTCTGTCGGTGGCTATACCTTTCGACTGACTGGCATCAGCGAGCGCCGCGGGCCCAATTACAACGCCAATGTTGGCTCGGTCGAGTTGCTGCAGGATGGCAAACTGCTGAAAACCCTGCACCCTGAAAAGCGCACTTATTTTTCATCCACCATGCCAATGACCGAGGCTGCAATTGACAGCGGCCTGACACGGGATGTCTATGTGTCGCTGGGAGAAAAACTTGACGATGGCCCCAACGCTGCCTGGGCCATGCGGGTCTATCACAAACCCTTTGTCACCTGGATCTGGGTCGGCTGCATGATCATGGCATTAGGCGGTGGCATGGCGGCACTGGACCGGCGTTACCGCAAGAAACTGGCACAAGACACCAAATCCGGCATGACCAACAACACCCAGGTTGATGCCGCTGGCAAACCGCCCAAGGGCAATGCACAAACCATTCCGGCATGAAAAAGACACTGATTCCGCTGCTGATTTTTGTCGTTCTGGTGATTTTTCTGGCCATCGGGCTGACACGTGACCCACGTGAAATTCCCTCCCCGCTGATCGGCAAACCAGCGCCAGGCTTTACCGCACCGGTGCTTGGTGGTGCCGGCTTGATGTTCTCCGACAAAGACATGCTCGGCAAGGTTTGGCTGCTCAACACCTGGGCCTCCTGGTGTGTCGCCTGTCGCCAGGAACATCCGCTACTGATCGAGTTGGCCCGCACCAAACTGCTGCCCATCGTCGGACTAGATTACAAGGACAAGGACGCTGATGGTCTCAAATGGATCAGCCGCTATGGCAACCCCTATGACGTGTCCATTGCTGACCGAGATGGCCGTATCGGCATTGATTTTGGTGTCTATGGCGTTCCTGAAAGCTTCCTGATCGACAAGCTGGGGATCATCCGTTACAAGCAAATTGGTCCTTTCACAGAAGAGGCCATTAGAGACAAATTGCTCCCTCTGGTGCGAGAACTGCAAAGATGACATATTGGCTGACCCTTTTTTTGGCACTCCTATGCAGCTTTGCCACCTATGCCAACGAAGCCCCGCCCCTGGCCGAAGACCCAGTGGTGGAACAACGCCTGGTCGTCATTGCCGAAGAACTGCGGTGCCTGGTGTGTCAAAACGAATCGCTGGCGGGCTCGCGTGCCGAGTTGGCCATGGACTTGCGCCGTGAAGTCCGCTCATTGATCAAGTCCGGCAAAACCGATACCGAAATCAAGGAATTTCTGGTCAGTCGTTACGGTGACTTTATCCTGTACCGCCCTCCCGTCAAACCAAGCACCTGGCTGCTATGGTTTGGTCCGCTGCTGCTGCTGCTGGCTGCTGTCTGGATTTTGATCGGCATTGTTCGGCGCAACCAACAGCAAAAAGACATGCCGGTCATCGACGAGCAGCAGCGCGCCAGGGCACAAGCCCTGCTTCAAGAGACTGATTCCAGAAAATGAACGCATTTATTGGCATTGCAGCGTTGTTGACGCTGCTGGTGGTAGCCTGGCTGGTGCGACCATTGTTGCGCTCAACAACCCCTTCTGGTGTTTCCAGCGAACGGCTCAATGTCGCTGTCCACCGTGATCAACTTCAGGCGCTGGAAGCAGACTTGGCGCGCGGGGCCATCAGCCAACAGGACTTCGAGACAACGCGCGACGAACTGCAACTGCGCTTGCTTGATGACACCCAGGGTTTCACTGCACTGCCAACCCAAAATCGCAACGGATTCTGGTCAGCCAGGCTTACCGCCGTTGCCATCGCACTGGGCCTACCGCCACTGGCACTGGGCATTTATCTGCAACTTGGCACACCGGGTGCCATCAACCCGGTTGCAACTGCGAAGGTCAATGAACAGCAAATCCGGCAAATGATCGATACCCTGGCAGCACGCCTGCAGGCCAACCCGGACAACCCAAAGGGCTGGGCAATGCTGGCCAGGTCCTACAAAGTCATGGGACGACTTGCCGAAGCCCGCCAGGCGTTTGAGAAGGCGGGTGAACTGCTCAACACAGACCCTGATTTACTGGTCGATTACGCCGATGTGCTGGCCAGTCAGGCGCAAGGCAACCTGGAGGGCCGACCGCTTGAGCTGGTCAACCGGGCCTTGAGCATCAATCCGCAGCATGCGCTTGGGTTGATGATTTCCGGCGTTGCAGCCTATCGCCGCTCTGACTTCAAACTCGCCATCAACCAATGGAACAAGCTGCTGCCCTTGCTGGAGCCCGGTTCACCGGATGCGCAACAGATTGAAGCCGATATCGCTGATGCGCGTGCCAAGGCCGACACACCAACGGCACCGAACTCACAACAGATGGCAGCGCCAGCCAAACCCGCCGACACTGCCACCGACACCGGCAAACTGCCACCCGTGCCCGCAGGTGCCCCCGTCGGCATGACACCCGAGATGATCAACCAGATGGTTGACCGGCTGGCAGCCCGCCTGAAAGACAACCCGGACGATGTCGCTGGCTGGGCACGGCTGGCCCGCGCCTACAAGGTTCAAGGCCGAAGCGACGACGCATTGCAGGCTTATGGCAAGACGGGTCGGCTGCTCGACACCGATGCCGACCTGCTGACCCAGTACGCCGACCTGCTGGCGACACGCGCCAAAGGCGATTTCAAGGGCAAACCACAGGCCCTGATTGACAAGGCGCTTGGCATCAATCCCAGGCACCCGATGGCTCTCATGCTGGCCGGTCATGCGGCTTACAGCGCGGCCAATTACAGCAAGGCCATCAGACACTGGGAAACTGTGTTGACAGTGCTTGCGCCTGATTCGCCGGATGCAACCCAGGTGAAGGCTGAAATTGCCGATGCGCTCGCCAAACTTGCGAAGAAATAGGCATCGATAGTCGGCTCTTTGCAGTGCCTGCTAGCCAGACTCGGGTCAAACCGGTCTGGCTTTTTTGCTTTCTGGCGACTTGCAGGCTCATCAAGAGGTGCCCGAATGTCAGTGTATAAAGCTGTTAACAATTAATCAGTTTTCGGTGACTTATCCACACAAATTTTTCAATTGCACAACTTGTTCAGGTTTGCACGACACCAGAAAAGCAGACTCACACACAGCCTATGACAACAGACAAGTTGTTGAATTTAATCACATTAAGTGACTTCTCCACATTCATCTCAATCCTTACTACTAACCCTATTTCATTCATATAAAAATACAAAGATCGTCAGGAACACAAATTTCAGGTCAAATGCAAAGCACTTCGAAATATTTTGAAAATGCTGTGCATAAGCCGAATAAACATGATTTTTGAGAAGGATCTTCCAGCACAATCAAGTAAGATTTAGGGGTGCTTCAGTACGCTTTCAGCCCGCACTTTTTTCAACCGTTTCATGATCAGGTCACGTGGTAAATTCATTCGAAATCAAAAGTGCCCAGTTAGCTTTGGTGTCGCTGGTACTGAAATCCGCCAATTTGCAGCAAGTCGGACTTGATCTGCTGCAGCAATACGGACCTGACAGCGATAGCGCTGATTTTTTCGACCATGACGCTTTGGTGCTGGATTTTTCCCGGCTTGATTCCCCGGTTGCGTTGCCAGATGTCAAAAAGCTGCTGAAACAGCTCCCGGCCTGTCACCTCAAGCCGGTTGCATTTCGGGGATGTCAGACCACCGATGTAGCGACCCTTAAAACGCTGGGCCTGGTTGAAGCGCCACCCGATGTAGTGCGTCACAAGGCCGCACCGGAAAGTACCGCGCTTGCCCCTGCTCCGACAGAAACAGTGCATGAAGTCGTCCGCGAAGTGATCAGGGAAGTATCGGTAGAGGTGCCTGGCCCAGCTACCCTGATCATTGACAGACAAGTTCGATCAGGCCAAAAAATTTACGCTCGCGCGGCTGACCTGGTGGTTCTGGCGATGGTCAACCAGGGTGCTGAAGTGGTGGCGGACGGCAATATTCACGTTTATGCCCCACTGCGTGGCAAGGCGATGGCAGGTGCCAGTGGCAACACCCGGGCACGTATTTTTTCAATGTGTCTTGAGCCTGAGCTGATTTCCATCGCCGGGGTCTACCGAACCAGCGAAAATCCTTTGGCATCCGATGTTCAAGGCAAACCGGCGCAAGTGCGCCTGAGCGATGATGGTCAGGAAAACCTGTTGTTTGAAGCCTTGAACCATTGAGTTCATTTTTTGAAAGATTCTCCCAGCATGGCAAAAATTATCGTGGTGACCTCTGGCAAAGGGGGGGTGGGTAAAACCACCACCAGTGCCAGTTTTGCAACCGGCCTGGCCATGCGTGGTCACAAAACCGCCGTGATTGACTTTGATGTTGGGCTGCGCAACCTTGATCTGATCATGGGTTGCGAGCGCCGTGTGGTGTATGACCTGATCAATGTGATTCAAGGCGAAGCCAACCTGAACCAGGCGTTGATCAAGGACAAACAATGTGACAAGCTGTATGTGCTGGCGGCCTCCCAGACGCGCGACAAGGATGCCCTGACCCAGAGTGGCGTTGAGAAGGTGCTGGCCGACCTGGCAGCGATGGACTTTGAGTACATTGTTTGTGATTCACCGGCCGGGATCGAAACCGGTGCCATGATGGCCATGCATTTTGCTGATGAGGCGCTGGTCGTGACCAACCCCGAGGTGTCATCGGTGCGTGACTCGGATCGAATTTTGGGCATGCTGTCAAGCAAGACCAAGCGCGCCATGGAAGGCCAGACCCCGATCACGGAACATTTGCTGATCACCCGTTACAACCCGGCGCGGGTCAACCAGGGTCAGATGTTGTCGCTGCAGGACATTCAGGACATCTTGCGCATCAAGCTCATTGGCGTGATTCCCGAGAGCGAAACGGTGCTGCAGGCCTCCAACCAAGGTGTGCCTGCGGTCCACCTTGAGGGCAGTGATGTTTCTGAGGCCTACAAGGACGTGATCAGCCGTTTTCTCGGCGAGGACAAACCGATGCGGTTTACCGAGCCACCCAAACAGGGCTTGTTCAAGCGCTTGTTCGGGGGGAAATAAGCCATGTCGTTTTTTTCATTTTTTCTGGGCGAGAAAAAGAAAACCGCGAGCGTTGCCAAAGAACGCTTACAGATCATCCTGGCGCATGAGCGAAGCGGCCGCAACCCGACTACGCCAGACTATCTGCCTGATTTGCAGCGTGAACTGATTGCCGTCATCAGCAAGTACGTCAAGATCAATCCGGAAGACATCAAAGTCAATCTGGAACGCCAGGACAACCTGGAAGTGCTTGAAGTCAAGATCGAATTGCCAGACAAACGATAGGTATTGCGCATCGGCGAGGCCTAAAATCAGACCCACAAAAGCAGGCATATGAGCCTGTTTGAAACGGAGCCATCATGATCAAGGAACAAGTCATCAACCTAAATTCCTCAGTTACCCCGTTGCTGTGATGAGTTGTTGCGAAAAGTTC
>DAOSLL010000111.1:0-9360 GCA_035368905.1 Rhodoferax sp. | reverse complement strand
CAAGGACCGCGAAGTCACCTCCGCTGACGTGTCGCGGGTGGTGGAAACCGCCAAGGCCATCAATATCTCGACCGATCAACGCCTGCTGCTGGTGGAGCCGCAGGAATTCATCATCGACGGGCAGGACGTGAAAGAGCCGATTGGCATGAGTGGCATCCGGCTCGAAGCCAAGGTGCACATCGTCACCGGGGCGCAGAGCGCGGCCGAGAACATCATCAAGTGTGTCCGGCGCTGTGGTCTGGAAGTCGAGCAACTGATGCTTAACCCGCTGGCTTCGAGCCAGTCGGTGCTGACCGAAGACGAGCGTGAACTCGGGGTGGCATTGGTGGACATTGGTGCTGGCACTACCGACCTGGCGATTTTCACCAATGGCGCGATTCGCCACACGGCGGTGATCCCGATTGCCGGCGACCTGATCACCAGCGACATCGCGATGGCATTGCGCACGCCAACCAAGGATGCCGAAGAAATCAAGGTCGAAAACGGTTTCGCCAAGCAGTTGCTGGCTGACCCGGAAGCGCAGGTCGAGGTGCCGGGTCTGGGCGACCGTGGCCCGCGCATGCTGAGCCGTCAGGCGCTGGCCGGTGTGATTGAGCCGCGTGTGGAAGAGATCTTCAGTCTGGTGCACCAAGTGATGCGCGATTCCGGCTTTGAAGAAATGCTGTCAAGCGGCATTGTGCTCACGGGTGGCAGTTGCATCATGCCCGGCATGGTCGAGCTGGGTGAAGACATCTTTCTGAAACCGGTGCGCCGGGGCATTCCGAAGTACACCGGAGCGCTGTCCGACATGGTGGCCCAGCCACGTGCCGCCACCGTCATGGGCTTGCTGGAAGATGCCCGCATGGCGCGTTTGCGTGGCTTCAAGGTGGCGCAAAAAAACGGTTCGATGAAAACTGCCTTTGGCAGCATCAAGGACTGGATTGTCGGGAACTTCTGATGACGAAAACCCACACCTGGTTAAGCCGTGCTGGCCCGCCGCGACGAAGGCGATGTGTTGACCCGCCGGCAAAGCATTTTGAATTTCCGACCACACCCCCTATCAGTTTTTACCCACCATTTGACATACCAGGAGCGCACCATGTCCATTGAACTTATCGACGAGGAAGAATTCAACCAAGGCACCCAGATCAAGGTCATTGGGGTCGGCGGCGGTGGCGGCAACGCCGTGGCCCACATGATCGCCAGCGCCGTGCAGGGGGTGGAGTTCATCTGTGCCAACACCGACGCACAGGCACTGTCGACCAGCGACGCGCATCGCGTGATTCAGCTCGGCACCAGTGGACTGGGTGCCGGTAGCAAGCCCGACAAGGCGCGTGAGGCGGCAGAAATCGCCATTGACCACATCCGTGAGGCCATTGATGGTGCACACATGCTGTTCATCACCGCCGGCCTGGGTGGCGGCACCGGCACTGGTGCCGCGCCCGTGATTGCCCGCGTGGCACGTGAAATGGGTATCCTGACGGTCGGCGTGGTGACCAAGCCTTTTGAGTTTGAAGGCAAACGGCGGATGGACAACGCCGACGGCGGCGTGGCCGAGCTGGAAGCCAATGTTGACTCGCTGATCGTGGTACTCAACGAAAAGCTGCTCGAAGTGCTGGGCGACGAAGCCACGCAGGACGAGGCCTTTGCGCATGCCAATGATGTGCTGAAAAATGCCGTCGGTGGCATTGCTGAAATCATCAATGTGCCGGGCCACGTGAACGTCGACTTTGAAGACGTGCGCACAGTGATGGGCGAGCCTGGCAAGGCCATGATGGGTACTGCCGTGGCGGCCGGGCCGGACCGTGCCCGCATTGCGGCCGAACATGCGGTGGCTTGCCCGTTGCTCGAAGGCATTGACCTGTCAGGTGCCAAGGGTGTGCTGGTATTGATCACCGCCGCCAAGGGGTCTTTGAAGCTGAGCGAGTCCAAGCTGGCGATGAACACCATCCGCGCCTATGCCTCACCCGATGCGCATGTGATCTACGGCACCGCCTATGACGACCATTTGGTCGACCAGATTCGCGTCACTGTGGTGGCCACCGGCCTGAGCCGTCAGCAGGGTGTACGGCCCAAATTGGTGGTGACCCAACAACCCGATTTGAAACGCACCGGCACCCATGACGCACCGTTCGAGGTGTCTGCGCAGAATGGGTCGAACACCGGCGTGCCGTCTGGTGGCATGGTCAGCACAGCCGGTGGTTTGGGTCGCAGTGGTCAGCCTGACTACGGCGACTTGCGCACGCCGAGCGTATGGCGCAGGCCGCATGACCGCACCACGGCGGCCGCCAAGGTCGACGCGCTGTCCAGCGGCGGCATGGATGACTTCGAGATACCAGCATTTTTGCGCAAACAGGCCGATTGAGGGGTAATAGCAGATTGGGGTTGGCCCTGGGCCGCCCGGCCAGGCGACACGCCAGGCAAGTTGTTTGAACCTCAATTCCTCAATTGGCCGCCTGCTCCTTTCCGAACGGCCTTTTGAGCATTCGCTGTTTTGACCTGATTGGGGTTCACCCATTGGGTGACAGCGCCACGCACCCGATTGAACCAATGGCCACGCGCCAGTGGTCGATGTGCCTCACTCGTGCGCCAGGCCGACAAGCGGGTATGAACCTAGATTCAGTTGACCGCTTGTTTTCATCTGTAAGTCCTCATCAATATTGACTTTTTCAACTTCGATGGAGTTCACCCATTGGGTGACAGCGCTACGCGTCCAACTGGAATCTAGGATCATGTATGGCCGCATGCGCGACGGTGTCACACCGGTGTTGAACGCGGTGAGGCTGCTGCTGATGGTCAGCTCTGCCGTGCTGGCGCTGACGATGATGCGCGGACCAAAGGGCAATGCGTCAAGCCACTCTGACTGACCGGCGCTCTGGTTTTGATGACGACTTCTGAGTCGTCAAGGGTCCGTCATTGATGCTGCGTCGCTGACATTCCACCGGCAAGTTTGGCTTTGATCGGTCAGCAACAGGCGGATTTCGCAAGTCAGTTTTCTGGAGAACCTCAGCTCAGCCGGTCGCTGAGATGTATTGCCAGTCAAAAGTTCTGTTTCTTGCGGCCGGTTCATGCCGTGGCGACGGGGTCTGTGCGCCTGGTGTCTGGTGTCTGGGTGGTGCGACGAGCTGGTGCTGCTACGCCGAGGCCCTTGATTGTGCGCAAGGGCAGGGTGAATACCGTAAGCTGTACGTCAACGGGTGTTTGACGGATGTTTGGCGGATGGTGATGGCCGGAACAGTGCCGAGTGCCTGGCATTTATAGGGCAAATTGGCCTGTAGCCCCCGTTGTATATGCGTCGCAAGCTCTTTAGTTTATAGCAGTTAGGTTGCTTGTTGAATCGAGGATGACGGGCTTCTTGAGGCCATTGAGCATAGCTATACATAAGGGTCTGAACCGGCAACACAACCGCGAGGCAACAGCTACACCTGCATCGCCACCAGCAGCCGATTCATCAAGTCACCCCCATCACGCATCACCAACGCGCATCACCAACGCGCATCACCAACGCGCTGTCAACTGCCGCCACCAGCCGGTTGCGGCTGGCCTTGACATCGTTGGCGGTAATCCAGAAGCCCTTGGAGACGATAGGGGTCGATAGGAGTCGATAGGGGTCGATAGGAGTCGATAGGAGTCGATAGGTGTCGATTGGCGCTTGATCTCAAGCACCAAGTCCACCTCGACCGCGTGGCGGGTGCGGCAAAAGCTGGCGTGGACCAGCGGTGCCGCAGCGACCAATTGCGCAATCACACAACATTCCCAACCCAACCCAATCCAACCCGGCTACCGGATGCCCGGCACAGCATGGAAATCCGGCAAGCCCGGCAAGGCGTGAATCTGGCTACGGTCTGGCACACGCACCTTGGCTGCGCGCACCAGCCGTTTGCCAGCGTTGCCGCTCCAGGCGGGCAAACGCCGCACCAGCATCAGGCCGCACAACCAATCAATGTAGCGGCCAACGGTGTGGCCCTGGCTGCTGTCAATGCTGGCTTTCCTGATGCTGGTGACCTGCTGACCGTCTTTATCCACCTGGCTCCCGCGCACGCCAGGCGCGATGCAGCAGCGGCGCTGGCCGGGCTACTGCATTGCCCAGGCAGTCGCTGGCTGTCACACTTTCTATGCATCAAATTGGCCTCCAGCGCTTATGGAACAAGCGCTGCCAGCTATGTTTTATGCAGCATCACCGGTCGGCCACATAGGGGTTGTAGCGGCGCTCTTCGCCAAAGCTGCTTTCCGGGCCGTGGCCAGGGATGAACACGGTGTCGTCGCCCATTGGCCACAGCCGCTGCTTGATGCTGGCAATCAAAGTGTCGTGGTCGCCCTTCGGAAAATCGGTGCGGCCAATCGAGCCGGCAAACAGCACATCGCCGACAAAGGCGCGTTTGGCATCTACCGAATGAAACACCACATGGCCCGGCGTGTGACCGGGGCAATGCCGCACCTGCAGCGTGCATTGGCCAACCGTGACCGTGTCGCCATCGTGCAGCCAGCGCGTTGGCTTGAATGGCCTGGCCGGGGGAAACCCATACATCTGACTCTGCCTGGGCAAACCGTCAATCCAGAACTGGTCCGCCTCTTGTGGGCCGATGATCGGCAAGTCAAGCCGCTGCGCCAGTTCACCGGTGCCTCCAGCATGGTCAATATGCCCATGCGTCAGCCAGATTTGCACCAGCGTCAAGCCCAGGCGCTCAACTTCACCGAGTATCTGGTCGAGATCACCGCCCGGATCAATCACGGCAGCTTGTTGGGTCTGATCACACCAGACCAGCGAACAATTTTGTGCGAACGGTGTCACGGGAATCGTCAGGTATTGAAACATGCAGTTGTCCTATTTGTCGGTTATGGGTCCAAAGGCGCGGTCAAAACCCGGTGCGCAACCAGGTCAAGCGCTGGTTTGACGTTGCCTTGCTTGTCGGTCCAGACCTTGGGCGTGAGGCTACCCGCCGCCGCCACAGAGTCGCCGTCGCGCATCTCCAGCAAGGCCCGGCACGGTGCAGCGTCAAAAGCAATGAGGTTGACCATCAGGTTCTCCCCGTCGCTGGTTTGCGCCCGGACCCTGGCAACCACAAAGGGACTGCCGCCCTTGCCTGAACGCTGCTCGGGGTCGCCAATCAGTCGGCCTGCAATCAAACCATCAATCATCTGCTCTCCAAGTCCGGTTCCCGATCAAGCCCGGATGGTAGCGCAGCGGCGCAGCGGTCTCTTGGCACCAATAACTGCGCGAAGGTTTGCAACAGACGGTTTGAAATATAGTGACGCCACTTTGACTGACTGAGAACAACTGATGCAAATCTGGCAACAACCGATTTCCGTGGCGGCATTGACGGGCTTTAGTGCCAACACGGCGGTCGCCCACCTGGGCATTGAATTTTTGCAGGTAGGCGACGACTTTATCAGCGCCCGGGTGCCGGTCGATGCACGCACCAAGCAGCCATTTGGCCTGCTGCACGGTGGCGTCAGCGTGGTGCTGGCCGAAACCCTGGGCTCAAGTGCTGCCAACTTCGCCTGCCAGCCGGGCTTTCAGGCGGTCGGGCTTGAGGTCAACGCCAACCACCTCAAAGGTGTCAGAAGCGGCTGGGTAACCGGCATCACCCGGCCCATCCACATTGGCCGCGCCACCCAGGTCTGGCAGATTGAAATGCGCAACGATGCTGGCGAACTGAGCTGTGTGTCGCGCATCACCATGGCCGTGTTGCCTGCCTGATCTGGCGATTGGCTGTCGTTAGCTGCGGTGCGACACCGTTGAACTGCGCCACGATGCTTTGCCCAGTGCCGGCTTTGCCGCTATGGTCGGTGCTGTAACGCCTGGCATTTTCCACCTGCGCAGCGGACCTTGGCCGTGACCACCACCGAGGTTTTCCTGCTGGCGATGCTGATCATTTTCAGCGTTCCCTGGTTGATCTGGCGCTTGTGCAAGACCAATCACCTGGCCCCGCTGGTGGTGGTGCAAATCATCACTGGCATTGTGCTTGGGCCGGGTGTGCTGGGTCACTGGTTCCCGGATTACCACCGGTTTGTCTTTACCGCCGCAGTGGTGCAGTCACTCAACGGCATCGCCTGGTGGGCGGTGATGTTGCTGGTGATGATGGCTGGCGTTGAGCTGGACCTGAAGCAGGCCTGGCAACACCGGCGCGAAAGCAGCATCACCGCCGGCCTGGCGCTGGGTGTGCCGATGCTGCTGGGTTGTGCCGCAGCGGCGTTGCTGCTCAAATTTGATGGCTGGATCGGCGTGCAGGCGCAGACCTGGCAGTTTGTGCTGGGCATCGGCATGGCCTGTGCGGTGACCGCCTTGCCAATTTTGATTCTGCTGCTGGAACAACTTGACATCCTGCACCAGCCGCTCGGCCAGCGCATTCTGCGCTACGCCAGCCTGGACGACATCGCCATCTGGAGCGTGCTGGCGCTGATCCTGATGGACTGGACGCGCATCGGCAGGCAACTCGCCTTTCTGCCGGGCTTTGTGCTGCTGGGCCTGCTGCAGCGCCGACTGATGACCAGGCTGGCCGAAGCTGACCGCTGGTATGTGGCGCTGATCTGGCTGACCTTGTGCGCCCTGGGGTCCGACTGGGCCGGGCTGCATTTCATGGTTGGGGCCTTTTTGGCCGGGGCCATGCTGGATGCCGATTGGTTCAACAAGGACCAGCTTGACGGCTTGCGCCGCCATGTGTTGCTGGTGATGATGCCGGTGTTCTTTCTCTCCACCGGGCTGCGCACCAACTGGGCGGTTGGCGGTGCCGGGGTGTTTGCTGCTGCCGCCCTGCTGTTGCTGGTGTCGGTGGCGGGCAAGCTGCTGGGCGTGCACCTGGCCGCCAGGCTGCTGCGCTGGGCACCGGGTGACGCTTCGGTCATTGGCTGGTTGCTGCAAACCAAAGCGCTGGTCATGATCATCTTTGCCAACATCCTGCTGGACCAGCAGCTCATCACCAGCGATGCCTTCACCGCCTTGCTGCTGATGGCCGTCGGCAGCACCATGCTGACCGTGCCAGTGGTGAGCCCCAAGCTGCGCCACGCCCAGGCGCTGGCTGGCCTGCCACCCGGAGCACAACCACCTGCGTGACAGGCGATGTGCGCCCGTGCCTGGCAGTCAAAGCAACTGCAGGCGCTGCCATCGGCTGGGTCAAATCGAACGCCTACTGGCCGGCATCTGCCGCCAGCACCTGTTGCTCAATGGCGCCAAACACGCTTTGGCCGTCGCGGCCCTTGACCTCGATGCGCACGCTGTCGCCGTGACCGAGCCAGGGCGTTTTGGCGGCACCATGCTGCTGCAACTCCAGCGCCCGGCGGGCCGCCAGGCTGCTGCTGCCCCGGCTGCTGTCGTGGTTGCGGACTTCGCCCGAACTGATGATGGCACCAGCGTGCAGGCGGCGGGTCTGACACAGTGCTGCGATCAACTGGCCAAAATGCTGGCGCATGTCCTGCCCGGCATCGCAAAGACCGAGTTTGCGGCCATTCACCGTGCATTGCAGGGTCAAGCCCAGCCTGCCGCCAACCCAGGCACTGTCGCTGCCCCACACCAGTTCATCAGGTGTCACCGCCACCGGGCTGAAGGCGGTTTGCGGCACGCTGCTCAATGGCTCACCCGACGCTGTTTGCAGTGCCCGCAACTGCACATGGCTGGCCAGCATCAGCAGACGAACCCCGCCCAGCGCCTGCTCGGGGGTGACAGCCTGCGCAACGTCGCCGGTCACGACTGCCAGCGCCGCTTCAAAATCAAGCCCTTGCCGGGCATTGGCACAGCGCATCGGCTGGCAAGCGCCGCTCAGTTGGTCGGAAAAAGCCAGCCGCAAGTGGACCGTCGGGTCAGCCGGTCGGGCAATGGCATCGAACCGGGCAAACGCATCGCCTGCCACCAGCAGATGGGCGCGCGGCAGCGGGGCGTGGCACAGGCGGGGGTCAAACGCAAAAGCATGGCGCGTCTTGCCCTGGTTCAGGGTGTCGGACAAGTCCTGCAACTGCGGCGACATGAAGTTCCAGTCGTCAAGCACCTGCTGCAGATGGTCGGCAATGCCAGTCGCATAATGCGCGCTGACGAGGTCGCGTGACACCACCACCAATTGGCCATCGCGGGAACCGTCATTCAAGCTAGCAAGTTTCATCGATCAATTTCGTCAGGGCTGCAAATTTTAGTGGACACTGCAAAGCCATATTCGCCGTTTTATCGCTGGCTGCTGCTCTGCCTGGCAGTGCTGCTGGCGCACCTGGGCCTGTTGCAATCGATGCCGCTGACCCTGAGCGCGGGCCGCAGTGTGGCCGACTCCGCCATGACCTTCACCACCCGCGCCATCACCCTTACCCCGGACCCTGTGCCCGCGCCGCTGACCCCCACGACCGTGATCAGGGACAAGGCAGCACAGCCACGCAAAACCGTGGCTAAAGCAACCCCGGCGGCCACTGACATCACCACAGCAGACAACCACAGCCCAGCCAGCAGTTTCGACGGCGCATCAGACCCGCTGGCAGCAGCACCGATCACCGCACCGTCTTCAGCTCCCGAGCTGGCAACCGCACCGGAACACACCGATCAGCCTACGCCACCCCGGCCGCCACCTGATCTGCCGCACCGCTTTCAAGCCGCCAGTCTGAGCGGCTCAACCCGACTGCTGTACAAGGTACAGGGCAACAAGTTTCCGTTTAACCTGAACGGTGAGCTGAATTGGCAAAACCAGGGCCAGCGCTACCAGGCACGGCTGAGCTACAGCGCCTTTGGCCAAGGCCGCAGGCAGAGCAGCAGCGGCCAGATCACCGATGCCGGGCTGGCCCCTGAGCGCTTTGCCGACAAATACCGCAGTGAACTTGCCGCCCACTTCAACCGTGAACATGGCAAGGTCACTTTCAGCGCCAATACGCCCGATGCGCCCTTGCTGGCCGGTGCGCAAGACCGGCTCAGCGTGCTGCTGCAGTTGGGTGCGCTGGTGGCCAGCGAGCCCGAACGTTTCGGGCCAGGCACCACACTCACGGTGCAGACGGTCGGCCCACGCGAAGCCGACCTGTGGCTGTTCACCTTTGAAGGCAGCGAGTCGCTGACGCTGCCCGGCGGCACCCTGGAAGGCATCAAACTGGTGCGCAACCCGCGCAAACCCCATGACCAGCGGGTGGAAATCTGGCTGGCACCGGCGCTGGGCTACCTGCCAGCGCGCATCCGCATCACCGAGACCAATGGCGATGCGATGGACCAGCAATGGCTATCGACCGAGCCAGTCAATGTGCCACCGTGAATTCCCTGACCCCTTGAATTTGCCCAATCGGCAGTCAACTGCAGGGCATGTTGTATTCATGGATAATTTGCCAATGCACACGCTTTACGACTCTGACACTTATTCTGTGACCCACATGCTGGCCAACGCGGTGGCGGCAGATGTGGGCCCGGACACGCTCAAGGACGGC
>DAOSLL010000110.1:0-9438 GCA_035368905.1 Rhodoferax sp. | reverse complement strand
ATCGACTTGGCCGTTCGCTGTCGCATCTGCTCTCAATCGTGACCGCGTTGAAGGACAAGCAGGTCGCCTTTCGGTCGCTGACTGAAGGCATGGACACCACCACGGCATCGGGCGAACTGCTGCTTCATGTGTTTGGTGCACTTGCTCAGTACGAACGGGCTTTGATCCAGGAGCGAGTTATTGCCGGTCTGGCTGCTGCTAAGCGGCGTGGTCGAATCGGTGGCCGACCAGCTGCCATCGTCGGCGAGAAACGTGACGCCATCATTGCCGCGCTGGATGCAGGCATGTCGAAGGCCGCCGTGTGCCGTAATTTTGGTGTCAAACGTACCACGCTGATTGAAACATTAGCCCGTGTCGGATGGCCGGGTGCGCACGACACCAAGACCAGAACGTAATGACATATGCGCGGTGACAGCAACGAGCGACTGACCATTCTCTCGGACGCAGAGAAGACGGCTCTCTATGGCATTCCCAGTTTCAATGATTTTCAGCGTATTGAATTTTTTGCCATGACCGATGCGGAGCGCTCCTTGGCTTTGCAGCGCAGGGGCATCTTGAAACAGGTTTATTGCTTGCTGCAAATTGGCTACTTCAAGGCCAAGCAGGCATTTTTTCAGTTCTCCCTGGATGACGTGCCGCCAGAGGATGTCGCCTTCCTGATTCAGCGGTATTTCCCTGGGAAAACGCTCGTTGTAAAGCAATTGAGTACCAGAGAATATTACGCGCAACGCCAAGAAATTGGCGCCTTGTTCGAATATCGCTTGTGGACTGACAATGATCTGCCGGTGTTGCGCGATAAGGCGAAACTGCTGGCTCGAACGGATGTAACCCCTGCCTTTTTGCTGGCCGAATTGATGGTCTTTT
Organism: Rhodoferax sp.; assembly: GCA_035368905.1. GTDB lineage: Bacteria > Pseudomonadota > Gammaproteobacteria > Burkholderiales > Burkholderiaceae_C > Rhodoferax. The sequence goes on along the minus strand of DAOSLL010000110.1, from coordinate 8,574 downwards.
TGATCGGCCAGCACATCGTTCGACCAGGCTACTCCACGCTGCAAACCATCATCAGAGATGCACTCAGCGCGGAGCGTGATCGACTGGAGCAATTGGTCGAAGCGGCCATTACCGATGAGGCACGCGAGACATTGGAGCTACTGCTGGCCAACGAGAGCACCTTGTCGGAATTGGCCGCCCTCAAACAAGATGCCAAGAGTTTTCGCTACCGCCAGATGGGCATAGAGCGCCAAAAGCGCCTCACGCTGAAGCCCTTGTATGCGATTGCTAAAAAACTGCTCCCCGGTCTCGCTCTTTCCCAGTGCAACATCGCGTACTACGCCAGTCTGGCCAATTTCTACACCGTCTACGACTTACGCCGATTCAAGCCTGCTAAAACCAACCTGTACCTACTGTGCTACGCATGGCAACGCTACCGCCAGCTCACCGACAATGTGGTGGAAGCCTTTGGTTACCAAACCCGCCAGTTGGAAGATGAAACCAAGGCGGCGGCCGTCCAGCAGGCCACCAAACTACACGTTGAGCGCCAACAAGCCACGCCACGGGTGGGCGAGCTGCTCTTGCTGTATGTGGATGACGCGCTGCCTGACGTCACGCCCTTCGGAGACATACGCCACAAAGCATTTCGGATCATGCCGGCAGATGCCCTACGTTCGACTGGCAAACTGCTGACAGAAAGACCTGTGAGCCAGATGGACTTGCGCTGGCAGGCCGTGGAAAAGCAAAGCGGGCTTTGTACCAAGAATCTGCGCCCCCTGGCCACTGCCTTGGAATTCGCCAGCAGCAGTGCCGGTGGCAAAGTCTGGCTCGCGGCGCTCAAATGGATGAAGGAAGTGTTTGACCGCCAGGAATCCCTTGCCAAACAGCCTCTCTCTGACGTGCCACCAGGCGCACTTCCCAAACGTCTACGCGACTCCCTGCAGATATTCGGTGAGGACGGCATGCCACTGAGCCTGCATGGCGAGCGGTACGAATTCATGGTGTACAGGCAACTGCGTAAACGCCTCGATGCGGGCGACATCTATCTGGACGACAGCGTGCAGCACAGAAGGTTTTCAGATGACCTGGTGTCCATGGCAGACAAATCCGAAGCCCTCAAAGCGCTCGACGTTCCATGGCTACGAAAGCCAGTTGATGAAACACTGGATGCCCTCTTTGTTGAGCTCGATGATCAGTGGCGCGCATTTGATGAGGAGCTGCGTGCGGGCAAGCTTAAACATCTGGACTTTGATGCTGACAAGAAAACACTCATCTGGCACCGGCCAAAGGCCGACAAGGACAAGCAGCTTCAAAAGGGCTTCTATGCCAAGCTCCAGGCCCGAGACATTGCCGATATCTTCCGATTTGTGAATGAGCGCAGCCACTTCCTGACAGCTTTGACCCCCTTGCAACCGCGCTACGCAAAAAAGATCGCCGACGAAGACAGCCTGATGGCGGTGATCATTGCTCAGGCCATGAACCACGGCAACTTCAAAATGGCCGAGACCTGTGACATCACGTACCACGTCCTGGAGGCCACGCATCAGCAGCATTTGCGCCCGGCAACACTGATCGAAGCGAACAACAAGATCAGTAACTTCATCGCCACGCTGCCGATCTTTCCGTATTACTCCATCGACATGGATGTGCTGTACGGCAGCGTTGACGGGCAGAAGTTTTCTGCCGCCACCCCAACGTCAAAGGCACGGCACTCACGCAAATATTTCGGCAAGGACCGCGGCGTGGTGGCCTACACGCTGCTGGCCAACCACGTGGCGTTGCAAACACAGATGCTGGGTGCCAACCAGCATGAGAGCTACTGGGTGTTTGACATCTGCTACAACAACACCTCTGACATTGTGCCAAACACCATCACCGGCGACATGCACAGCATCAACATGGCCAACTTTGCGATCCTGCACTGGTTTGGCATGAATTTGGCCCCGCGTTTCACCAACCTTCATGCGCAGTTGAAACACCTCTACGGAGGAGCTGGCGAGGAGGCATACGCCAACTTTCTCATTCAGCCTGTGGGCCAAATTGACCGTAACCTGATCACCTCCGAGAAGGCCAATATGGATCAGATTGCCGCCACGCTGGGGCTCAAGGAGATGAGCCAAAGCGTGTTGATGCGCAAGATATGCACCCTGTCGGACCACAATCGCACGCGCAAGGCCATATTCGAATTTGACAAACTGGTCCGTACCATTTACACGCTACGCTACTTGCGGGACCCCAAGTTGCAGCGTGACGTGCACCGCTCGGAAAACCGCATCGAGTCCTACCACCAGCTACGCTCCACCATCGCCCAGGTGAACGGCAAAAAGGAACTTACCGGGCGCACGGACTTGGATGTGGCTGTCAGCAACCACTGCGGCCGCCTGATCGCAAACGTCGTGATCGCTTACAACTCCATGCTGTTGTCGGAACTGCTTAGCCGGACTCTGACAGCGGGCAACGAGAAAGCGCTGGAGTTGCTCAGACGCATTTCGCCAGCGGCGTGGCAGCACCTGCATTTCCTCGGGCATTACGCATTCCGTGACAAGGGCAAGCCGATTGATTTGGAGGCCATTTTGGCTGGGATCGACTGGGAGTAGCAATTGCGTTTGGCGAAACTGGACAAATTCCGCCGGTTTGGGCGCGGAACCCCCTGATCCAACTGAAAAAGTGCTGTGCGCACCATCGGGCCAAAGTCTGGATCAAACGCTTCCTCACATCGATCTATCAACAACCAGTTGACTTCGGTCTGGCGCTCTTCCTCTGGCAGGTCGCAGAGATTCATGGGGAGAAGCGGCTCAGGGAGAGCCTCTTCTCCGAGGTGCTGTCGCACACCATTCGGCGAATTCTGAAAAACCATCTGCAACGCCTCATGGCGCTCAATTAGCTGATCGATGGCGCTGGACGCTGCCTCAACATCCAACCGACCGGTAAATTGAAGCGCTACAGGCAGATGCAGTGCAGCGTTTGAAGGTGCTTCTTCCAATAAATTCCAGACAGCCAGTTGTTGAGCCGAAAGGGGGTATGAAAAACCAGGCATCAGATTCTTATGAGAACATTTCAACTGAAGTCTCGGTGTTCAAAAAACACCGTAGGTCCATGATTTAAAACAATAAATAGCCTTTATAAGGGCGAAATCGGTTGTTCTGCAAACGTCTACTGACCAATAGTAAAAGCCACGGTGAATCATGACACAACTGCCTGCTTGTTTCCAGAGCTGACCGCGGACTTTCTTCGAAACAGCGACAGCCTGTTGGATAACAACTTTGCCGACTTATGGAATCTAGTAGTTCGCTCCATTAAATCCTATTCATAACTGGGCGCTCTACATAAAGACCCTTTGCTGCCGGTCATGACAGTCAGCTTACGGGCTACCCGGTTTGAATTTAGACAGAAGCCGTTTGTGGTGTGCTGCAAAGTGTCCAATCATTTGGAAACAATGAACTTCGCTTGTCGCTAAGATCGCGAAAACGAGAGGGATGATGGATGAACGACTTGCAACTGCTGATTGATCTTCACTTGGTGGCCGCGCGACAAGGACCCGGCGGTGATGCACAGACCCACCTTGCAATCGAGCTATCGGGTCTTCGAAACGGGCGTGACTTGGCAATCGCAGACATCGGTTGCGGCACCGGTGCATCGACCCTGGTTCTGGCACGTGAGCTTCATGCCGAAGTCATTGCAATCGACCTTATGCCGGAATTTCTGGACGCACTTAAGCAGCGTGCCGCCCAAGCTGGTTTGGCCGACCGCATCACAACTGAGACAGCGTCCATGGATTCGCTCCCGTTTGCACCGGGTACGCTGGATGCTATTTGGTCGGAGGGTGCGATCTACAACATCGGTTTCGAAAAAGGTGTGCGGGACTGGCGTCGGCTGCTCAAGCCGGGCGGCATCATCGCTGTTTCTGAGTTGACCTGGCTGACAGATAGTCGGCCTGCCGAGCTTGAGGCGCATTGGCAATCGGAGTATCCAGAGGTCGATACGGCCTCGTCCAAAATGGCCGTCCTCGAACGAAACGGCTTCACGCCATTGGGCTACTTTGCCTTACCAGAGCATTGCTGGCTTGATGAATATTACCGTCCAATGCAAAAGCGTTTTCCGATTTTTCTGGATGCGCACAAATCAAGCGACGCAGCAAAAGCCCTTGTTGCTGCGGAAGAACACGAGATCGACCTCTATGAACGTCACAGGCAGTGTGTCAGTTACGGCTACTATATTGCGCGGAAAACAGGCGACGGGTCATGAAGGCTTTTCGTGACCATCCTCTCAGCATAACAGCCATGCTGAGGTCATTAGATGGAATAGCAGTGGCTAACTCTTGCAGGTCGGGAACGGGCTGTCAATTGGCCGAAATCTCGGTGCCGCTGCTCCCTGCCATTGATCTACCAATACCAATAATACCAATGTCAGGTATTGGGCGGGTAATTTGAATTTTCTAGACCCGCTAACGCTGCAGTGCCGACCGCCAAGTACAAAAACTGATTGTCGCCCGAGAATGACTGCTTCAGAGTATTGGCTATGGGCAAATGACAAAAGTAGACCGACACCGGCAATGACCGCTTTGGAGAAATTGGATCAATTTTTTTGTGCACGGTGAGCGACCGCAACCGCTGCAGTGCTGACCGTCAGTTTGAAAAGGTGATTTTCACCGTTGAATGACCGCTCCTGAGATTCGGGTGTCAAAAACGAAAGTCTGCTTGCGGCGAAATTGAAGGTCAGCTTTCGACGTTTCTTCGGGCTTCATGCTGACCCGGTGTACGTCGGCTTCGGGTCTGATCCAGTCAGGGCAGTCGCAAACTCGAACGACCGCAGATGGCCCCTACCCGTCGATCAAACCAATGAATTGCCAGCCCTATACCGGCCACTTTTGACGACCTTTGCAGACAAGACAGAGCGGGCATTGCAGTGAAACGTTTTCTGGACCTGCGCGAGATGTGAGCGCAAAACAATTCCAAACCACCTCACACACAAAACTCCTGCTATGTGTAGGATGACCACCTTTGCACAGAAAAAGGTCCGACATGCCCACCTACATGCTCCTGATCATCGAACCGCCCGCCCAGCGTGCCACCCGCACTGAAGGGCAGGGCCGTGCGGTCTACGCCCGAATGCAAGATTTTGGCGAGGGCCTTCGCAAGCAGGGCAAGCTGCTGGCGATGGAGTCGCTGGCCTCGCAGGCCAGCGCCGTGCGAGTGAGTCTGGCGGACGGCGACAGCCGCGTGCTGGACGGGCCCTTTTCCGAAGCCAAGGAAATGGTGGGCGGCTTTTTCATGATCGATTGCGCCGACCAAAGCGAGGCGGTAACCATTGCCCAGCAATGCCCAGCGGCGGAGTGGGCCACGGTCGAGGTGCGCTCGCTCGCCCCCTGTTTCGACGAAAGCTCGGCTTGATCTGATAACAGGGTTTGTACCTAGAAGGGTGCTGTCGAAAAAGCACAAGCTGCTTCGTCGTAGTCATTGAAGCCTTTGAGTCGGCTTCACGCGAGGCACGGCAAACCCGCCGCCGCCCACGTTGTCAACCAGGAGTCTCTTGCATGAAACCTCGCGTCCATACTTGCCTGTGGTTTGACCGCCAGGCCGAAGAAGTCGCCCAGTTCTACACCACGGTGTTCCCGAACTCGCGCATCACCGAAATCACCCGCTACAGCGCCGGTATGCCTATGCCCGAAGGCACGGCGCTGACCGTCAGTTTTGAGCTCGACGGACAGACCTTCACCGCCCTCAATGGTGACCCTCAATACACCCACTCGCCTGCCATGTCGCTGGTGGTCACCTGCACCTCGCAGGACGAGCTGGACCGCTATTGGGCTGCCCTCTCGGCCAGTCCCGAGGCCGAACAATGCGGCTGGCTGGTGGACCGGTACGGCGTGTCCTGGCAGATCGTGCCGCAACAAGTGATGGACATGCTCCTGCACCCCGACGCCGCAGCCAAACAACGAATGATGGCGGCCTTGATGCCGATGAAAAAGCTCAACATCGCGGCACTGCAAAACGCCTTCGCCGCGTCCTGAGTCCGCCCCATGAAAACCCAGCATTTCGACATCCTCATTCAGGCCCCGCGCCAGCAGGTGTGGGCCACCATGCTGCAGTCGCCGACCTACGAGCGCTGGACCACCGCCTTCTGCGAAGGCTCGCGCTTCGAAGGTTCCTGGGACGAAGGCCAGAAGATCCGTTTTCTCGACCCCAAGGGCCTGGGCATGGTGGCAGAGATTGCGGCCCACCGGCCGGCCGAGTTCGTCTCGATCCGGCACCTGGGCATGATTGACCAGGGTGTCGAAGACACCACCAGCGAAGCGGTGCGCGCATGGGTACCTTGCTTTGAAAACTACACCTTCACTGACGAAGCAGGTGGCACCCGCTTGCGCGTCGACTGCGACGACTGCGGCGCTGGCGAGGACTGGATGCTGCAGACCTGGCCCAAGGCGCTGCAGTCCCTCAAGACCATCTGCGAAAACCCCACCTAAAGGAGAATCCCATGAGCACTGTCACCGTCCCCATGTGTGCCGTTGTGCATTTTGAAATGCCCTACAAGGACCGCCAGCGCGCTGCCCGCTTTTATGCCGCCGCTTTCGGCTGGACCCATCAGATGCTCGGCCCCGAGATGGGCGATTACATGCTGGTCAGCACCGCACCACCGGGCGCACGCCCACCCGTGCCGCCAGACGCGGCGCTCGGTTCGATCAACGGCGGGCTGTTCCCGTTCAAGCCAGACTGGCCGATGCAACACCCGTCGGTGGTGATCAGCGTGGACGACATTCGCGCAGCCATGCAACGCGTCAAGGCGGCTGGCGGCGAGGTGATGGGTGAGCCCATGGCGATTCCTGGCGTGGGCGAGTACGTGGTGTTTCGCGACACCGAAGGCAATCACAACAGCATGATGCAGCCAGACATGGCACCGCCCGCCTGCAAGACCTGAGCCACCAAGGAGAACCCCCATGCGATTCATGATCATCGTCAAGTCCTGCCCCGCCTTCGAGGCCGAGCTCACGCCCGAAGCCCCCGAGGAACTGATGGCCGAAATGGCCGCCTACCACGACGAGTTGATGCGCGCCGGTGTGCTGCTGGATGGCAGCGGCCTGCACCCCAGCCGCACCGGCTGGCGCGTGCACTATGGGCCAGAGGGCAAACGCATCGTGGATGGGCCGTTTGCCGAGGCCAAGGAACTCATCGCCGGTTACACGCTGATCCAGGTGCGCAACCGCGAAGAAGCCCTGGAATGGAGCCGCCGTTTTCCCAACCCCGCCGGGCGCGGCAAGGAGGCGGTGATTGAACTGCGCCAGCTCATTGAGCTCGATGAGTTCCCACCTGGCCCGGCGCTGGACAAGTTCAAGCAGATGGAAGCCGAGCAAAAAGCCTGATTCCCCAGCACGCAACCCATCAAACAACGAGGAGAACCAACCGTGTTCAAACAAATTTTCGTTAACTTGCCAATCAAGGACATGGCCCGTTCACAAGCCTTCTTCAAGGCACTGGGCCTATCTTTCAACCCGCGCTTCACCAATGAGCAAGGCGCCTGCCTGGAAATTGGTGAAAACTTTTACGCCATGCTGCTGGTGGAGCCGTTCTTTCAGGGATTCACCGAAAAGCCCATCAGCGACGCACACAAAGCCACAGAGGTCCTGCTGGCACTGTCAGTCGACAGCCGCGCCGCAGTCGAAGAAGTGATCGCCAAGGCCGTGGCCGCTGGAGCCGCCACGCCCAACGCGCCGCAGGACCACGGTTTCATGTACCAACACGGCTTTGCCGATCTCGACGGTCACCAGTGGGAGGTGTTCTGGATGGACGAAACCGCAGCGCCCGCGCAGATGTAACCTGCCCCCGTGCATTCTGCTGTTCACGACACCATTGCCGCCGTTTGGCGCATCGAGTCAGCACACATCGTCGCTGCCGTGGCGCGGCGTGTGCGCGACCTCGGCGTGGCCGAAGAACTGGCGCAGGACGCGCTGGTGGCCGCGCTTGAACACTGGCCGCAACACGGCGTGCCCAACAAGCCCGGTGCCTGGCTCATGTCCACGGCGATCAACCGGGCACTGGATTGGCTGCGCCACCGCCAGATGGCCGACGCACGGCATGACGCCATTGCCAGCGACCTCGAAGCGATCCAGGCCCATTTCGTGCCCGACTTCACAGACGCTTTGGACACCGCCCGCGAACATGCGGCCATCGGCGACGACCTGCTGCGCCTGATCTTCACCGCCTGCCACCCGGTGCTCAATCGCGATGCACGCGTGGCGCTCACGCTCAAGCTGCTTGGTGGCCTCACGACCCATGAAATCGCTCGCGCCTACTTGGTGCCCGAGGCCACCATCGCGCAGCGAATCGTGCGCGCCAAGCGCTTTTTGGCTGACGCGAATGTGCCATTTGAGGTGCCACGCGGCGAGGAACTGAACGCTCGCCTGGCCGCGGTGCTCGAAGTGGTTTACCTGGTGTTCAACGAAGGCTACACCGCCACCAGTGGCAGTGACTGGATGCGCCCCGAACTCTGCTCAGAGGCCATGCGCCTGGGCCGCATACTGGCCGAACTGATGCCACAGCAGTCCGAAGCGCATGGCTTGGTCGCCTTGATGGAAATACAGGCATCACGCACGGCGGCGCG
>DAOSLL010000109.1:0-9452 GCA_035368905.1 Rhodoferax sp. | reverse complement strand
GTGCCCCCGCCCGGCTTGCTGTAGTCCTTGAGCTTTTGCTTGTCCTCCTTGACGGCCAGCTCAAGCTTGCTCGCGTTGCCCAGCTCCATCAGGCCAGCGGCGGCACCAAAGGCGCGGGCGTAGATTTTGCCGGAGCCAAGGTAGGGGTAGTAAACGGTGTCGGTCATGATGCAAAGTCCTTTGGGTTAATCAATATCAGGCGGTCACAGTCATCTCGGCGGCAACGGCTATTGGCAGGTAGCCAAAGCCAGTGCCAAACGCCGCACCGGGGCCATCCACCAGCCGCCACGGCGTGGCGGTGCCCGGTGCGCGCCAGCCCATCAGCGCCTTCGCCACCTGCCCACCCAGCAGGCCAGCCTGGCGGCGGGAGCTGGTGGCGGATGCCAGGTTGCGGGTGTTGCGGGTGGCCACCACGGCCAGCCAAATCTGTTCAATGCGCGCTGCCTTGCCGTCGCTGCGGCTTTCCAGCACACGGTAATTTTGGTAAATCACATGCACTGCGGGCACCAGTTGCTTTTCTTCGGCCGCGGCAGCCACATCGTCCTGGCTAAGCACATGCACCGGCGGCATCTGGCCGGCCAGCGCCGTGCGCAGGCGCTCCAGCAGCGCAGTCTCCAGGGCCAGCAGGTCGAGATCCATGCTCAGTACCCGTCCCAGTCAAAAGCCTTGTCAGGCACCCGGCTCACCATGCGCCCGGCGGGCGTGGCCACGGTATCGTCCACCGCGCCCAGGCTCACCACACCCTTATTCAGGTCTCGCAGGTAGTCGTCGGCCCACTTGGTGCCATTGCGCACGTCATCAGGCAGGCTGGCCCCATACAAGCGCTTGAGCGCAATGGCGGCCACCGCCTGCGGCAGGCTTGACGCTTGCACCAGCTCAGGTGTCAGCGGCATCACCGCGCGGTAGCGGGGGAACAGGTAGGTATCTGCATGGCGGCTGGCCGCCTCCAGCAGCGCGGTGATGCGCAGCAGCGCCGCGTCGGCTTGGGCGCGGGCCATTGGCGACCAGGCGCTACGGTCTTCCAGCAGCGCGGTGGCCTGGAGCAGCGCACCGTCCACCAGCGCACCACCGGCGCGCTGGGCCAGCTCGTCCCAGCCGTTGGTGGCGGCCTGGGCCAGATCGTCAATGGTGCTGTAGTGGCTCATCTGTGGGGCTAGATCAGCACGCGGATGATGTCACCGGCCGCTGCAGCCGCATCACGCGCCACCCCCACCACGACACCGGCGTTCTTGGTCACCACGCGGCTACTCGCATCGCTTTCCACCTCGGCCCCCACAGCAATTGCGCCACCGGCCTCCACCAGCACCTCGCCCTTGACGGCCACACCGGCTTGCTCGCCGGTGTCAAAGTTGGTCACCGCCACGCCCAGCGCCCGCTCAGCCGCGCTGGTTGGGTTGCCGCTGTAGTCCACCAGCCGAAAGCGCGCCAGTGCCGCAGCGGCCAGTATGGTGGTCACCATCAAAATCTTCTCGGTCTTCATTCAATTACTCCAGTTAATCAGTTGGGTGTCAGGCTTGGGCTTGTTGCAGCCCCAGATGTCAAGGAATCCTTGACAACTTGTTGCAGCCCCAGGCGTGCCGCCTGTGCGCTGGTCAACACAATCACCGCGCCGGGTGCATAGCGCACACCGTCATGGCACACCGGCACCGCGCCCACCTGCCAGGCTGGTGTGTCGGTGCGCTGCTGCGCATCTGGGGCCGTTTTCACAGGCGCCCCAAATGCAGCAGGCTTTTTGGTCGCCATGGCTGCTGCTCGTTACAGGTTGACGTTGCTGATCAGGTAGCCCGCATCTGCGCCCAGCAAAAATGGCCGGAAGATGTCGGTGTTGCGAATCAGCTCAATCTTGCCGTCTTCTGTGCGGGTGTCCACCACCGGGTTACCCCGCTTGCGCAAGGTGTAACCAAAGCTCGGCTCATACGGGCTGCGCGACCCACCCATGGCACCGGGCACATAGGCCAGCACGATGTTGTCGCCCCAGATGTCGGCCGTCACGCCAGCGTCACTGGCATACACGGCGCGGCCCACCACAATGTTGGGTATCTCAAAGATGTCGCGCAGGTCAGCCAACTGCACCAGGCGGGGGCGGTTGTCGCTCAAGATGGCTTTGAGCTTGGCATGCTTTTTCATGGTCAACCAGGCAGCGTAGCCAATCACCATCGTGTTGGGCTCCTTGATCACCTTGGCCCGTACTGCTGACTTGGCGTCCATCACCACGCCTTCGGGGTCGCTGGCTGCATCGGTAAAGCAGCTTGCACCGCTCAGCGCCAGCTTGTTGCCAGCGGCATAGTTGGCCGGGTTTTGCACCATGTCGGCCACCATCTTTTCATGCCGCAGGCGAATGCCCTCCACCACCGCATTGGTGGCGCGTGCCTGCAGGGGGAAGGCGCTCTCGGCATCCTCCCGATAATCAATCGGGTATTCCAGGTCGTGCTCGTCGAGCGTCACGTCCAGTTCGCCAATGTCGTCGGGGTTGATGCGGTTGCTCTTAGCCCGAAGCGCCCGCTCGGTCTGGTACACCTTGAAGTGGTCTTTGCCAAACAGTGGAATCTTTCCGCCTTCTTTCTCCACCGTCACAAACGGCATAAGCTGGTCGCCCACCAGTTGCTCGTTGCTGTAGCCAGTGGCCAGGTTGGTCAACACCGGGTCAACCACCCGCAGTTTGCTTAAACGTCCCATATCAAAAAGCTCCTTTAAATTTCGTGGTCAATGCAGCAGCGCCGGACTACTTCACCACGGCGTTTGCAGCCGTCTGGTAGTCGGTTTTGTGCGCCGCCATGTAGGCCAGCACAGCGCGGTGCTGTGCCAGGCGCTCGGGGGTGGCGGTGTCGGCAAACTGGGCGTCTGCGTCGCTGGCGGCAGGTTGGTCTGGTGCAGCACGCTCGCGGGTGGCGGCTTCGCCAAACTGCACCGGTGCTGCCAATGCTTTCAAAAAGGCCTTGAAGTGCGTCAGCAACGGGGCCTTTTGGTCACCCTCGCCAAACTCCAGCGGCACCGGTTGGGCCGCCAGTTGGTCGGCAATCTCTACCGCCAGCGCCCGGTGGTCTGGCAGCACACCGGCACAGCTTTCGCAAAAGGCCACATTGGCGGCATGCACGGCGGTACGGCGCGCGGCGGCCAGCTCGGCACGCAGGCGGGTGTTTTCAGCCTCTAGGGCATCTTTCTCTGACTCGATCACGGTGGGCTCCTGGTGGGTGGTGATGGGGGGTGGCTCGGCAAACTCAAAGGTCAGCACGCCCTCTTCGGTGTCGGCAAACTGTGGTGCACGCATGCCTTTCACGGCTGGTGCTGTGGCACCCAAAAAGCCCACATGGCGCAGGTAATAAATACCTGGCACCGGGTTGGCCGGGCTGTTGGGGGCATAGAAACTGGCGCTGATTTTTTTGAACGCGCCGCTGGCCACCATCTCGGCAAAGTCAGGGTTGACTTGCGCGGGTATGGCATCCAGGGCACCGCCCGCAAACTGCAGCGCTTGCACCCAGCCATAGGCGGGGTCGTCGTGTGCCGGGTGGCCTACCACCAGCGGGGCCTCGTGCTTGGTGGGGTCGTAAGCGGCTACAGTTTTCTGTAGGTCTGCTTCAGAAAACTGCAGCACAGCACCGTTCATGGCGGTGTGCAGGCCGGGCTTGAAGATTTGTAGCGGGGGGGTTTGTGGCATACCCGGTACTGTGCCGGGGCCGGGTGCCAATGTATTTGGAACCAGGGCAGATTCTGCTGCACCTGGTGGGCGGTCTGATCAGTGCTGGTCTGGCAGCGCCGGGGGCTCAAACAGGCCGGGCTGGTTGCCACAGCGCAGCCGCTTGGTCACCCGGGCAATCAGCTTGCGCAGGCCGCGCTCACTGATGTTGTAGGTTTGCGCTATGGCAGACAGATTGTGCCCCTTGAAGGCGTCAAAAATCTCCAGCTCAAGCCGACTTAGCTTGCGCCGGTATTCCTTGGGGAAGGTGATATTTTGCCCGCCCCAGTGGTTGGCCAGGCGGTCGGCCATGTCGCTGGCTATCAGCAGCGCCTCATTGCTGCCCACGTCGTACTCGGCCAGCAGGCGCTGCAGCAGGTCCATCAGGTCAGCGTACAGCTCGTGCCGGCGCTCGGCCATGCGGCCGTCAGATGCATCTGGCAATGCCATGGGGTTAGCTCCTTGGTGCGGGGTTGGGGTCAATGCCAGAGCGGGTGCACCATTTTTTCAGCGCTTCTATCACGCTGTTGACCTGGTAGCTGTTCAAAAAGCGCCAGTGCTCCAGCTTGGTCTGGCGCTTGATGTAGGACATCAGGGCGGCATCGGTGTTGGTGTGCACCACCTTGGCAGCGGCCAGGGCGTGCCACAGGGCGCGCGCCTTGCCCCAGCGTTCGTCCTGGTCGTCGTCGGCGTTGCGCTGCACATAGGTGCGCTTTTGCGGGCGCGGCGCAATCAGCCCGGCGCGCTCTTGCAGGCCGCTGAGGTGCGCCAGGTACTTTTTGCGCTGTACCTCGCTCATGTCAGCGCTGCTGGCCTTGCCGGTGATGGCCAGCTTTAGCGCGCTGGCATCGTCAGCCGACAGACCAAGGGCCTTTTGCGCCACGTGGATGGCGGCAAGGTGGGATTGGCGGGGCACGGTTTGGCTCATGACACTACGCCCGTGGCATCGGCGTTGCTTTGATCACCCAGGTGGGCCTGACTGGTGCAGTCAATTGCCTCGCCCGGCCGAAAGGCATAGCAGATGCCCATTGCGCTGACCGTGCAAAACTTGTAGCCGCACTGCATCGGCGCATCGTTGATATGGGCCAACGTAGCGGGCGTGATGTGCCGGCCGTAGACGCAATTGCGGCAGCTTCTGCGATGTTTGCCGGCTACGAAGCCAGGCAAACAGTCATAGGCCTGCTGCTGGTTCATGCCACCTCAGCCTGTGCCTCAAACGGCGTGACGATGAAGTCTTCCACCCCGCTTTTGATGGTGATGCCAGCAATGCCGCGCACCGCGTCGGGCTCATTGAGCATGGCCTCCTTGTTGGGCTCGTTTTTCACGCGCACAAAGCGGCCCAGGCCCATGCGCAGCAGGGTGTCGAGCACGCCATCGACATCGCGCACCGTCACACTCGGCGGGCGAATGCGCCAGCTCACCTCGCCGGTGACCAGGTTGGCCGTTTTGCCCAGCTTGTCGTTCTCGCCGCACAGGTCAACGCGGTGCGCCTCGCACCAGGCTTGAACGCCGGTTTGCAGCGCCTGGATTCGCTCACTTAACGCCGCCAGCAGGGGCTGGTGCTCCTGGGTGATGGCGGCAATGGCATCGTTCATGGCAGCGCGGTTGCGCTCAAACTCGCGCTGCAGGTCGCCAATGGTGCGAATGCTTTCGGCACAGTCGTTCTTGCTTTGCGGCACTTCGGCCAGGGTTTTGGATTTGATTCGGGTAGCCATTTTTGGAAAGACCTTTTCTTGGTGGGAAATAAATTGGTAACGGCTTTAGCACCTGCAACCACGGCTGGCACAGCTTTCGTGTTGTAGTGCGCCACGGCGCATCGCCGGGCCGGGTGGCGGCACGTACACATCGACCGCCATGTGGTTGTGGTCCGGGGCACTGGCCACCTGCGGCCGGTAGGCACCGGGGCCAGCGCTCACACAGGGGGCCAGCGCTGCAGCTCGTGCATTTGCCATGTGCTTTTCACGCCTGCCCCTTACACCTGGCGCACCGGCATGCGGGCCAATGCGCAGCACGGCCGTTTCGCCCTTGCCATGGCGCAGCAACTGCTCGGTGCACACCAGGTAGCTCAGCTTGTTGACCATGCTCTTGCGCTCATCGCGGCTGGCTTCATCTGGTAAAAACATCGCATGCAGATGCGCTGCGGTGCACTGGCCCATGGTGGCCACGTAGTTGAGTATTCGGATGTTGACCGGGTTTTGGGTGTGGTAGGTTTTCTCAATCATGGTTTGGCTCCGGGGTTTTTGAGCTTGGCCAGTTGCGCCCGTGCTGCGGCTGGCATGGGTGCATAGGTGCCGCGTTCGGCATCCAGCTTGGCCAGCGTTGGGTCTTGGTTGCCAAACACTTGCTGCAGCGCCTGCCCCATGGGTAGGGGCTGGCCGCGCACTGTCACCGTGGCCTGGCGTGGGGCGGCGCGGGCAGCGGCCAGGGCTTCGGCCTCTTGTTCGCCTTCGGCCTTGTCGGCCAGCGCGGCCAAGATGGCGTACAGGTAGCGGTGGCTGGTCATTGGCAGGTCCAGCTTGCCAGCGTTGCGGGCGTCCAGCATCTGGTCAATGCCGGCCTCCCACATGGGCAGCGACACGGCCCAGTCGCGGCCGCGGTGGGTGATGGCGCGGCGCTCTATGTCGGGCACCAGCTCCTTGACAATGCGGGCCTGCTTGCGCATGGTCAGGCGGCTTTTGGGCGGGTCAAACAGGCGGGTGTATTGGCCCACCGCCGCACCTATGGGCGTGCCCATGGCCAGCAGGCGCAGCACCACAGAGCGGTCGTCCGCGTTGATCAGCAGGTGCTCCATGCTGATGGTGGTGCCGCACACTGGGCAGCTCAGTTCGCCGCTCATTTTGGCCACCCACTGAGCCAGCCCACCAGCAGGCCACCGGCAGCACTGCACAGCAGCACCGCCCCCAGCATGAAGGCGGCATCTTTCAGACTGATGCCCCAGGGCGCATCAAACGGGCCACCGGGTACCGGCGGGCCTTCGATGATGCCGGGGGCAAACGGGTAAGTTGGCTGGGCAGCTTCGCCCGGGTGCGGGGCGCAGCGCACGTCGCACTCCCATGCATCGCAGTCAGGGCAATGGTCAGCGCCCAGGCCCTGGCAGACGCCAAGCTGGTCACAGGTACGGTGTTTTTTGATCATCATGGCAGTCTCCGGGCTGAAATTCTTTGTGCGGTGGGGAAGTTGTCGATGGCGGCAATCACGGCGCGAAAGCCGTCGCTGTAGATGCCCAAAAAGAGGGCTTGCTGGCCGTTGGCCTGGGTGATGGTGATGCGATAGGTTTTCATGGCTAGCACCCCGCAATCACTTGCTTATCTACAAGCGGCCAGTGCTCTTGGGCGGCAAAGTTCATGGCCTTGCACAGCAGGTTGTTCACCACCAGGGGGTAACACAGGTTGCGCGTGTCGTTCATGCGGTTGCCACCACGGGCCACCTGTATCAGCTTGGCGCGAATGGCACCGTAGGCATCGGCGGCCAACACGCTGCGCACATCAGCGCCGGCGCGCTCAAACTTGTGTTGCACGTAGGCCTCCAGGTCGGCGTCCATGGGGCCGAGTTCGACGCGGGTGCAGCGCTGCACGATCTCGCGGATGTCGCGGTTTTCTGCGGCCAGCAGGCGCGATAGCTCGGGCTGGCCGATCAAGCACACGCCCAGCAGGCGGCGTATGCCGTCCTCCAACTCCATGAAGCCTTTGAGATGGCGCAGCGTGGTCAGCGGCAGGCGGTGTGCCTCCTCGATCACAATGACATTGCTGTAGCCTGCTGAGGCACTGGCACACAGCAGCTCGTGCACCTGCTCAAAGCGCGAGTCGGCCCGGGCTTTGAGCGCCATACCGGGGGCCAGCGTGCGCGCAATGGCATCGGCAATTTCGGCGCTCTTCATCGGCTTGCCCCTGGTTTCAGTGGGCTCCATTTGCACGATGTATGGCTTGATCACGCGAATGGGCAGTTTCTCTATGCGGATGCGCTCTTCCAGGTCTTTGCGCAGCGTGCTTTTGCCGCTGCCGCTTTCACCCACCACGGCAATAAAGCCGTGCTGTGTGGCGGCGTTGAGCATGGCATTGCGCACCCGGCGCGTGCCGGCGCTGGTGAACACGTCGGCGCGGCTGTTGATGTCGTCAACAAACGGGTTTCGCTCTAACTTGAAGTGGTCCTGCGTTTCGATATACAGCTCATGGTTTTGCAGTAGCATGGTGGCTTCCTTTTCAGTTTCAGTTTCAGTTGGGACTTGGGGAACGGCCTCAGGGGTGTGAGATACCTCTGGGGCCAACTTGTTTTGCAACGCCAGGGTGATGCGCTGCACTTGGGTAGGGGTCAGGCCACGCTTGACCAGGTAGCCCTCAATGTCTTCCAACACCAAATCAGCCTGATAGACCGGCCACTGGCCATGCACCACCAGGCGGCTGATGGTGGCGCGGCTCATACCGGTGGCGCGGCACAGGTCGGCTTGTGGAATCCCAAGGGTTTTCAACAGTTCAGCGGCTGGGCTCGCTGTGGGCGCTTGTGAGGCGTTTTCAGGGATCATGGCGGCACTGGTATGGTTTTTTTCTTTGGAACATTTAGAAACACGGTTTGACGCATTTGCGCCCGGTTTGCGGCTCATAGCGAACCCCCGTTGACCACCCGCAAGCCAGCACGCACCGTCAGGCGCGCCTTGATGGCTGGCAAATCATCTTCAGGCACCCCATTGGCATAGGCCAGAATGGCCGCATTGCGCTCAGCCGAGGCGCTCACGCCCATGCCAGTAAGCGCCGCAGCAGCCTCAAAATGGGTGAGCAATCTGGCAGCCACTGGTTGCGCGGGGGTGCTGGTGTGCAGTTGCAGTGGCTGGGCAGCACGCGCCAAGCTTACCGGCAGTGCTGCCAGCTCTGCGGCCAGGTGGTCAAAGCGCACTGCACCGTTAAACACCTCAAAACCTTTGGCCCTGCGGGCAATGGCTGCACCCTCCAAGGTGTCAGCACCGGTGGCCAGCAGGTTGGCCTGCTTGCGGTTGGTGTCTGCAGCGGTGTCTTTGAGCGCCTGGTAGCCTGCTCCTTTGACACGGGCATCGGCATGAAAGCCGTGATCGTCATATTGCAGCAGCGGGCAGGGGTGCAGCAGTTCGTGGCCGTCGGCCCCCACCAGCACGGCAAATACCTCTTGGTCGTTGTAGGCGCTGTAGGTGATGGCAATCTTTTGGCCTGCCGCCACACCGCCGGGTACGCTGCGCACGTCCCACTTGCGCCCACCACCGCCAAACTGCACGTATCCGTAGTTGTCCACCCGGCAGTCTTTGTGGGGGGCGGTGAGCAGCTCGCGGCAGACTTCAATGGTGGGGGCGGTACGCAGTTGCTCAGGCATGATTTCGCGCCATTTGGCGTATCGGGTTAAGCCGTGGCGGCTATGAATTTGGGTGGCGTTGTAGTGGTTGGCCCACACTTGGGCGCGTGCATTGAGGTCAGCCAGGTTCTTTGGGCGGTGGCTGCGAAACTGGTGTTCAAAGCCCATTTCCACAATGTTCTGGCTTCGCTCTACTTGCCCCTTGGCACGCGGGTTGCCAGGGGCGTTGATGATCAGCTTGATGCGCAGGCGGCGCACCAGGTTGACAAAGGCACCGGCCAGGCCAGAGCCGGGGTCGGCCATGAGCTGCAACGGCACGCCGTGCATGGGGTCGGTGTGGCCGGGTTGCTTTTGGACGGCCCAGATAAAAAACTCGCTGTAGTTGGCCACCGACTCACCGCCCATGTAGTAGCGGAGCTTGATGGCACCGCTGGTGTCGTCGGTGGCCAGAAAGCGGCCCACGCGC
>DAOSLL010000108.1:0-9484 GCA_035368905.1 Rhodoferax sp. | reverse complement strand
GCATGAGTTTTTCCATGCCGTCGCTGATCGGCCTGATCATGCTGATGGGCATTGCCACGAATAATTCGATTTTGCTGGTGGAGTACGCCATCGTGGCGCGCCGAGGGCACGACGGCAGCGACGGCCATCCGGTTGTGGCACCGATGAGCCGTCACGACGCGTTGATCGATGCCTGCCGCAAACGCACCCGCCCGGTCATCATGACTACGCTGGCCATGGGTGTAGGCACGTTGCCGATGGCGGCGACTGGGGCGCGGCGGGGTGGCGCAGGGTTAAGCATCAAATTGGCTGCTAGCGCATACAGGATAAGCGCTGGCAGCTATTGTTTTTGAATCACCATTGCTGAATCATTTGTATCCAGGCGCCCTGGCGCAGGCATTGCAAACGCAAGGCAAACCGGTCGTACAAATAGGCATTGAAAGGGTGGCAATATGGCATTGATTTCGATGGTCGCTGCACCCGCAGTTGGCCAGCAGCCGCCACCCACCATCGCCCGCTTTCATGCAGCCCAACGAACCTCAATCGCCACTGTCTCAGCAGCGCTCTTCTGCGCAATCGCCTTGCTCTCGCTGGTGACCTGTGGCGTTTAAAACCTGACTCGCGCAGGCGGTCCGCGCGCCGGTTGCTATGGCAAGGTGTTCGAATGGCTCAACCTATCGCCGTCGCGCCGTGTTCGGCAGCACACAGACTGCCGCCGCCTTTGCGCCTAATCTGAACGCCTATGGTGTCTGCGTTCACGGTCGAGCAGTTCCACGGTGTTTTCCGTGACTACAACACTGCCGTGTGGCCGGCCCAGTGGCTCCTCGTCGCAATGGGCTTGGCGGCAGTGGCAGCGGTACTCAAGCCGCGGCCCTGGTCCGGCGTTGCGGTGTCCGGCATCCTCGGCGGTCTTTGGGCTTGGATCGCCTTGGCCTATCACCTGGCCTTCTTCGCGCGCATCAGTCCTGCGGCCTATGGCTTCGCGGTCCTATCTGCGGCTGGCGCAGCCGTGTTCATCTGGCAGGGCGTGATTCGGCAAAGGCTCGCCTTTCGATGGGTGCCGGGCCTGAAGGCAATGGCTGGTGTCGTGCTCATCGGCTTCGCCTTGGTGGTGTACCCGGTCTGGTCGGCCTACGCCGGTTATCCGTATCCGGCGACCCCGACCTTCGGCCTGCCGTGCCCGACGGCCATCTTCACCATCGGCCTGCTGTGCTTCTCAGCAACGCCAACGCCGCGCAGTCCGTTGGTCGTTCCGGTGCTATGGTGCCTTATCGGAGCCCAGGCGGCTTTTCTCCTTGATGTCCAGCCTGACCTCGGACTGATCGCTGCAGGCGTGGTGGGCATCGCTATGATCGCGAGCGCGGGCCGACCACTTAGGACTCAAGAACCATGATCACACGCAGGCAGTTCACCGCTTCAACGCCTTGGCTGGCGGCCATCCCGCTGGCGCTGTCCGGCTGCTCCCAAGGGGCCGCGGCAGAGGACTACGAAGCGGTCGCCGAGCGCATCTGGCAATGGGCTCCGGTGACGGGTGACGTGACGGGTGCTGTGACGGGTCTGGTCGGCGCTGCGCTCGGTCGGGAGCTGGTTCGCTGTGCCACGCTGGCCCCGTCCAGCCACAACACGCAGTGCTGGAAGTTCGCACTGGATACCAATGGCCGGTCGATCACCATCCTGCCCGACCTGGCGCGTCGCTGCCCGGCGGTGGACCCGGACGACCATCACGTCTTTGTCTCGCTGGGCTGCGCCACCGAGAACCTGATCCAGGCCGCGCTCGCCCACGGCCTCAAGGGCGAAGCGCTGTTCGACGTGGCCAGCGATTCGGTGCGGGTGACGCTTGCGCCAACGCCGGTTCAGACCACGCCCTTGTTCACGGCCATCCCCAAGCGCCAATGCACACGCGGTGACTACGACGGCAAGCCCTTGTCGAGCGAGGAACTGGCGTTGCTGCAGCGCGTCGGCAGGTCGAACACCGTGCGCCTGCTGCTGCTGACTGAGCGCCAGGCCATGGAGCAAACGCTGGACTACGTGATTCAAGGCAATACTGCGCAACTGGCCGATGCCGCCTTCGTCAAGGAGCTGAAGGCCTGGATACGATTCAACGGCGCCGATGCCGTTCGCACGCGCGACGGGCTGTACAGCGTCTGCTCGGGCAACCCGAACATCCCGTCGTGGATCGGCGATCTGGCATTTCGCTGGCTCCTCACCCCGAAGGGCGAGAACGACAAGGTCGCGCAGCAGGTGCGCAGTTCCGCCGGCATCGCGGTGTTCGTCGGCCAGGCCGCCGACAAGTCGCATTGGGTGGAGGTGGGGCGCTGCTACCAGCGCTTTGCCCTGCAGGCTACCGCGCTGGGCATCCGCAACGCCTTTTTGAACCAGCCCGTCGAAGTGGCATCACTGCGCCCGCCTTTCGCAGCCGCACTGGGCTTGACGGGCCAGCGGCCGGACCTCGTCGTGCGATTCGGTCGCGGCGCATTGTTGCCGCGCTCGCTGCGCCGGCCGGTCGAAGCCGTTCTGGTGTGACCAACCTACCGCGAACCAAAGGAACTGCAATGACTGTGCTGCTGTGGCTGGGAATCGGGCTTGCCGCGCTGGTCGCCGTTGCCCTAGGATTACGCGCAGTCGGCGCCGCGCGGTGGGCCGAGCTGGTTGGTACCCACACCCGCACGCTTGAATCCGGCAGCGTTGGCGCGCAAGGCCGACTGCCGTCACCCGCGCGCTTTGATGCGCATGAGCTCGTCGCGCTTCCCCCGCCGGTACAACGCTACTTCCGCGCGGTGCTGACGGACGGACAGCCGATCATTGCCGCGGCCACCATTGACATGGCAGGCACCATGAACATGTCGGCCAACGCCGAGCAATGGCGGCCGTTCACGTCGAATCAACGGGTTGTCACCCACAAGCCCGGTTTCCTGTGGGACGCCCAGGTCAACCTGTTGCCCGGCGTTCCCGCGCTCGTGGAAGACAGCTACATGGCCGGCCAGGGCAGGTTGAATGCGAAGTTGCTCGGGTTGTTCACGGTGGCCGACTCACACGGCGAAGGCGAGATTGCTCGCGGCGAGTTCATGCGCTACTTTGCCGAAAGCCCGTGGTATCCCACCGCACTGCTGCCCAGCCAGGGGGTGCGGTGGGAGCCTGTGGACGACGCTTCAGCCAGCGCCACCATTGTCGATGGCCGGATCACCTTGACCTTGCTGTTCCGGTTCGATGATGCCGGCCTGATCGCATCGGTGCACGCCGAGTCGCGTGGCGCTGGCATCGGCAAGGACGGGGCCATGGTCATGCTGCGCTGGGACTGCGGCTTATCGAACTACCAGCCGCAGGATGGCATGCTGATCCCGATGACCGGTGAAGCCGCCTGGGTGCGGCCTGCGGGCCGCAAGGTGTATTTCGTCGGGCACGTCAAGAAGCTGCGCTACGAGTTCCTGCCATGATCTTGCGGGTGTGGCTGCAGCGCTCGCCACTGCTCGGCTACCTTGCGCTGACCTTTGCCTGGTCCTGGGCTTGCTGGGCGCTGTCGCCCGCGATCAAGCCTCAGTTGCCGACGCTTGCGACGCTGCTGATGTTTGCCGGCAGCTTCGGGCCCAGCCTGGCCGCCGTCGTTGTGGTCGCCAGCAGCCGAAAGTGCGCGGGTCTGCGCGCCTGGTTGGTGCGCTGCCTGCAGTGGCGCATCGGCTGGGGTTGGTGGGCCTTCGCACTGCTACTCCCGCTGGCCGTGATGTCCTTGGCGGCGGGCCTGCACATCGCACTGGGTGGTGCCATCGGCACCGCGCCAGCATCGGGACATCTGCTGATGACCGTCGTCAACCTACCGCTGGTTCTGCTGCTGGGTGGGCCGATGGGGGAAGAATTCGGCTGGCGCGGATTTGCTCTGCCTGATCTGCAAGACCGGCTGGGATGGCGCGCGGCCAGCGTGGGTCTGGGGCTGGTGTGGGGGGTGTGGCACCTGCCGCTGTTTTTCATCGAAGGCACCGCGCAAGCCGACATCCCGCTCGCCTTGTTCCTGCTGAGCGTCGTGGCCATGTCGGTCGTGCTCGCTTGGCTGGTCAACAACACCGCGGGCAGCGTGGTGACGGCACTGCTGTTTCACACCGCGGTCAACTTCTGGCCGTCTGTGGTGCCAGTCTTGCCCACCGAAGCGAGCTACCGGGCCTATGCGTTGGTGGTCGCCACGCTGGTTATGCTGGCTCTTCTGGCGTTGGCGCTGACGCAGCAGCGCGGTGGGGCTGACGCGTCGCCTCGATGCATCGAGGCGAAGCCGTGAGCCACCTCACTCTCGCGCAGGTCTTTGTGCCTTTGGCTCTGATCCGATAGATGGCGTTTGGGCCGCGGCGCAGTGCGGTTGGCTTTTGCACTGGGTTCGCCGCCAGCGCCCCCTGTCTACCACCCACCAATGCATCGAAGCCGATTTGGCAATGAAAGAATAGGCCCTGGCTGGTCTACAGGATCCAGAAATTCCTGCGCAGCGCCTCAAGCGACCGAATCACTGTTGGAGTTCTTGAAAAATCTGTAATTTTGTAGAGCCCAATGTCCCCGTGTGTTGCCCTCTGCATAGGGCGCCGCCAGTCTGACCCACGCAAACTGTTCATAAGTGCGAGCTGTGCACAAGGGCACTTATGCAGAGATGTGCATAACGACCCTTACCGGTAGTAGCAGTTTGTGATTTGCCTCTTCCAGACCGGACGCTGGCAATGGCTCGTCCCCGGCACGCATTTCACAGCAGAGGGATGTCGGTGCTGATGCACAGATGGATGACGGGGCGAAAATCGAGCAAGATTGGAGTCTGGCAGCGCAACCCGCACCAGACGGCGAAGTCGGTCAGCGTGTAAATTGGTGACTGAACAGGGCGGTAAGTCAGACGTGCCGGGGGGATTGGCTGCGTTTGTGGCGAGCACAAGGCCAACTTGCGGCCAGTGCCGTCAGCGTTTCGTCTGGGCGGGCCAGGCTGGCAATGTCTGCCCGCCGACCCAATTCATTGATCAGTTTCAACAGGTGCTGGTGCTGGACATCTACCTCGGTCAGGCCGGCTTCAAACAGCTTGTCCCACAAGAAGGCTTGCATTGCGTGCTCCAGGTGAGGTGTGCAAACGGGCCAGTGGAGCGTGCTACGAGGCCCTATTTGATGATGAAAACTTCATGCGTTCGCGCCCGTGAACACATGTGTTGAGGGGTAACATCAAACCTGTTTTCAGTCACGGAGTTGTTACCATGATACGAAACAGGTTGTTGGGCCTATGTTTGGTCTTGGGCGCGGTGCTGGGTGTACATGCGGAGCCGCTGACAGTGGGCATCACACCACTCAAGCCAGCCGCCAAACTGGCCGAAGAATGGACCCCCTTGCTGGACGAAGTGGCTAAACGTGCGGGTCTGGCGCTGCGGTTTCGCACCGCCACCAGCATCCCGGTATATGGTGAACGGCTGGAAAAAGGTGAATACGACATCGCCTACATGAACCCCTATGACTATCAGGTGTACAGCGCCAGTCCGGGCTACCGAGCTTTTGTGCGTGAGCGTGGGCAAGCGCTGGAGGGCGTGTTGCTGGTGCGTAAAGACGGTCGTATCAAGGAACTGCGTGACATCAATGGGGCAAGGGTGAGTTTTCCGACCCCGCTGGCGTTTGCGGCCAGCCTGCTGACGCAGGCTGAAATGCTGAAGCAGGGCATCAAGGTGGATGCCAAGTACGTGCAGTCGCACGACTCGGTGTTGAAAAGTGTGGCTGCAGGCAACTTTGAAGCAGGTGGCACCATTCTGAAGGTGTTGCAAACCGCTGACCCTGCATTGGCCGCTGATTTGCGGGTGCTGCACAAAACTGCTGCATACCCCTCGCACCCGTTTGCCGCACACCCGCGCGTGCCCCCGGAGATGGTCGACAAATTGCGCCAGGCTTTCAACAGCCTGCGCAACGACGAAGTTGGGCGCAAGCTTTTGGCGGGCGTGGCTTTCAAGGGTTTTGAGTCTGCGACTGACCGTGACTACGACGATGTGCGTCATCTTGACCTAAAAAAACTGGTCGAGGCTGTGCAATGAGCCTGGGGCGCGCACGCCATAGGTCATGAAGTTTCGCACCAAGACGGTACTGGGTGTCATGCTCATACAAACAGTGTTGCTGTCTGTGCTGGTGTTGTCCGTGCTGTCCCAAATGCGCTCTTCGCTGCGCCAGCAAATCGAGCTCAGAGCCGATGTCACGGCGCAGTTGGTGGCGGCCGCCGCGCGTGACCCGATGGTGAGCTACGACGTGTCTACCCTGAAGAGCCTGGCGACCGATCTGGTGGCCTCGGGGCAAGTGGCGTTTGTTGATTTTCTGGATGACCGCGATCGCAGCATGGTGACCGCTGGCAATGGGTCTGGGCAGCCCGAGCCTTTGCCCGACCTGTCCGGCGAAAACCTTCTGACCCGTGACGTGCCCATTCTGGTGGCAGGCAAAGACTACGGCCATGTTCGCTTTGGTATACGTCTGGATGAAATGACGGCACTACTTGAACTGGTCAAGCGCAAGACCGTGGCCATGGCGCTGGGTGTGATGGTCGCCGTGGCCGTGTTTTCGCTGTTTTTGGGCAAACTGCTGACCCGCCGCCTGAACGATCTGACCGTAGCCAGCCACCAGATTGCAGCCGGCAACCTCAGTCACCAGATCAACGAGCAGGGCAACGACGAACTGGCCGACACCGCACGCAGCTTCAACCAGATGTCGGGCAGGCTACAGCAGCGCAACCGGGAACTGCTGGCCGCGCAACACAGCCTGTCAGCCCTGAACGCCACGCTGGAGCAACGGGTGGCCGAGCGCACTGCTGCCTTGCATGAGGTCAATCAGCGGCTGCAGGCAGAACAGGAGCGTTCACTGCAAGCCGAAAAAATGGCCTCCCTGGGCCGCATGGTGGCGGGTTTTGCACACGAGGTGAACACACCTGTCGGCATTGCCGTCGGCGCGGTGTCGCAGGCAAGAGAGTTGGTCAAGGAACTGGGTGCCTGCCTGAGCCAGGAAGAGGTGGCCGAAGAAGACCTGCGCAGCAGGCTTCACACTCTGGAAGACGTGAGCGAACTAGCGCTGAACAACCTCAGGCGCACGGCCGATCTGGTGCATCGCTTCAAGCGCACCGCGGTTGACCAGACATCGGAGCAGATGCGCCCCTATGAGTTGACCGAGGTCATTGAAGACGTGATGAAAAGCCTGCGCAACGAGTTCAAGAACACCCCCATTCGCTTCGAAGTCGACTGTGCGGACTGCCAACCCATGTACGGTCCGGCAGGCATCGTGGCGCAGTTGCTGGTCAACCTGATGCAAAACAGCCGCCTGCATGCGTTTGCGGAGGGCACATTGGGCGGGTGCATCCGCATCCAGGCCCGCACGGGGGTAGACACGGTGTCCATCTGCTACGCGGATGACGGTGCGGGCATGGCAGCCGAAACACTGGCACACATCTTCGAGCCGTTTTACACCACGGCCCGTGGTCAAGGCGGCAGCGGCTTGGGGCTGTACATTGCACACAATCTGGTCACGCAGGCCTTGCGGGGCAGCATTGCTTGCCACAGCGCGCTTGGCCAAGGGACGCGTTTCGACATCACGTTTCCGCGCCAACGGCTTACTTCTCAAACACAACAGCCATGAAAATTGTCCGAAAACTCAATATAGCTGAACCTGGACAAGTGGGGCCGCGTGTACAGCCCTGGAAGGTGCTGGTCGTTGACGACGAGCCCGATGTGCGGCTGCTGACATCGCTCAATTTGCGGGGTTTTACGTTCGCAGGCCGACCGCTGGAATTGATCGAGGCTTGCTCCTCGATGCAGGCCAAGCTACGCCTGACCGAGCACCCTGACGTCGCGCTGGCCCTTATCGATGTGGTCATGGAAACCGATGATGCCGGTCTGCGGCTAGTGGAGTACATCCGCAAAGACCTCAAAAACCGCCTGATCCGGCTGGTCATCCGCACCGGTCAGCCCGGCGTGGCCCCTGAGCGCTATGTCATTGACAACTACGACATCGACGACTACAAGGACAAGACCGAACTGACCGTGCAACGCCTGTACACCACGGTGCGCAATTCCATCAAGGGCTTCAGGGACCTGCAGACCATCGAGCTCAACCGCTATGGCCTGTCGCTGATCCTGGACGTGATGCCCGAGCTGTACAACCTCCACCGGGACAAGCTGGAGGACTATTTCCAGGGGGTGTTGATGCAACTGATCGGCATCTGCAACCTGGGGCATTCGGGGATGATTTCTTCCATCGACGGTCTGGTGGCCACGCTGGAGGGTGAAGACATCCGAGTGCAGGCCGGGGCGGGTGAGTTTGACGCTTCGTCCGGAGCCATGGGCAGATGCCAGGAAATTGTCAAGCTCTGTACCCAGGTGGTGCTGAACCATGTCATGCCCGAGGGCTTGCGTAACGGTGCGCTGGTGGTGCCTTTGCTGATCAATACCCAGATACTGGGTTTTGTCTACCTGGAAACCGGGCAGGACATTTCAGAGGGTGACCGCGAGCTGATCCAGATCATGGCCAACCAGTGCGCCGCCGCGCTTGACAACTTCCGGCTGCATCACAGCCTGGAAGAGTCATATAGCGAAGCCATCGACATGTTGGGTCATGTAGCTGAGTTCAAGGACAGTGCCACGGGCACGCACATTCGCCGCATCCAGGCGTATACAGAGCGCCTGGCACTGGCCATGGGTTGCACTTCAGCCGAGGCCCTCGCCTATGCCAAGGCCAGCCGCTTGCACGATGTGGGTAAAGTGGGCATACCCGACCACATTCTGCGCAAGCCCGGGCCACTGACTGAGGAAGAGTTTGCCGAGATTCAACGCCACACCCTGATTGGCGATGCCGTGCTCAAGCGCAGCCCATCGCTGGCCATGGCTCGGCTGGTGGCGCGCAGCCACCATGAAAAATGGAATGGCTTGGGCTACCCCGATGGCTGCAAGGGCGATGCCATTCCCTTTGTTGCCCGATTGGTGGCCGTAGTAGACGTGTTCGATGCCCTGGTCAGCGTGCGGCCCTACAAAGGTGCCTGGCAAAAAGCCGCCGCGCTGGCGCAAATTCGAGAGGGCAGCGGGCAGCACTTTGACCCGGTCATTGCCGACACGTTTGCAGCCCTGATCGAAAAAGGGGACATGGACGACCTGATCGAGGCGGCCATTCAAGGCACCACCTGCTTGGCCCCGGATCACTCCGATCACGTCATCGCATCAACGCTGGGTCAATAAGCGGACTTGCCAAACTGCGGCATCAGCGGCTCCACCACGGAGCCGCCGGCATCCCGCGTCATGCAGCGGCTCAAAAAACCGGGTTTGCGGGCATCGTACGCCGGGTGGTGATTTGTGCTACTTTTTGGATAGCTGGTTACGCGCTTTTTATAACTGAAGTTTCGGTGTTCAAAAAACGCCGTAAGTCTATGATTTAAAACGATAAATTGCTTCTAAACTGGTAAAATTGGTTGTCTTGCAAACGTCCAAAAACCAACTGGACAGTGCGTAGTTTCCCCTTCGTGTTCAGGCCGCCATTGGCTGCGCAT
>DAOSLL010000107.1:0-9497 GCA_035368905.1 Rhodoferax sp. | reverse complement strand
CGCCCAAATCCGCCGGTGCAAATAGGGGAAGTTATTTCTGACCACATCCTAAGCCAGCCGCAAGCCAGTCTGCGCATCAAACCAGTTGTTGTGTTGACTGCTGACCGAAAGACCAATGTTTTCACCCACTTTAACGGTGGTGCTGGGCGGGGTTCGCACCGTGATTAGCCCTGAGCCGGTCTTGACCACCACGTAGGTGTCGGCACCAGTGGGCTCCACCAGCGTCACTTCGCCGCGCCAGGTGGCTTGTGCTTCGATGTGAATATGCTCCGGGCGCTGCCCCAGCGTCACTTTGCCGACTGCCGGGCAAGGCAATTGCAAGGCCCCGCCTTCAAAGGAAAATTGGCCTGTAGCGCCCGTCCCGCTTGCGCTGCCAGTTATAAAGTTCATAGTAGGCGAGCCAATGAAACCAGCCACGTAGGTATTGGCCGGGCGGCGGTAAATGTCGTCTGGCGTGCCAATTTGTTGCAGGATGCCGTCTTTCATCACCGCGATGCGGCTGCCCAGCGTCATGGCTTCGATCTGGTCGTGCGTGACATAGACGCTGGTGATGCCGCTGACCTGGTGCAGGCGCTTAATTTCGGCGCGCATTTCCACCCGCAGCTTGGCATCGAGATTGCTTAAAGGCTCGTCAAACAGAAACAGTTGCGGGTCGCGCGCCAACGCCCGTCCCATGGCAACCCGCTGGCGCTGGCCACCGGATAACTGCGCCGGACGACGGTCCAGCAGGTGCTCGATCTGCAACATGGCGGCCACTTCGTGGATGCGTTTGTTGCGCACCTCAAGCGGCACCTTGCGCATTTCCAGCGCAAAACCAATGTTGTCGGCCACGCTCATGGTCGGGTACAGCGCGTAGCTCTGGAACACCATGGCAATGTCGCGCTGTGCCGGTGCTACGCCAATGACGTTTTTGCCGGCTATGCGCAACTCGCCTTCGGTCGGGTCTTCGAGGCCGGCAATGATGTTGAGCAGGGTTGATTTGCCGCAGCCCGAGGGCCCGACCAGAATCAGGAATTCGCCGGGAGCGACATCAATTTCGATTTTCTTCAGGACTTCGACCGACTTGTCGCCCTTGCCATAAACCTTGCGAATGCCTGCGATTTGGAGTGAAGCTGCCATGATTGTTAAACCTCTTATCCTTTGACTGCACCGGCAGTCAGACCTTTGACGAAATATTGACCAGCCAGCACATAGACCAGCATGGTTGGCAGTCCGGCGATGATGGCAGCGGCCATATCGACGTTGTAACTCTTCACGCTGCTGGTGGTGTTGGCCATGTTGTTGAGCCCCACCGTGATCGGCTTTCTGTCGGCACCGCTGAAAGCCACACCAAACAGAAAGTCGTTCCAGATGTTGGTGAACTGCCAGATCAGCGTGACCATCAGAATCGGCGTGGACATCGGGATCACGATGCGGTAGAAAATGCGCCAGAAACCGGCCCCGTCCATGCGCGCCGCATTCACCAGTTCACGCGGAATGGCGGTGTAATAGTTTCTGAAAAACAGCGTGGTGCCAGCCATGCCGGCCAGACAGTGCACCAGCACCAGGCCACCAATCGAACTGCTCAGGCCCAAAAACCCAAGCACCTGGCTCATCGGCAACAGCACCACCTGAAACGGCATGAACACGCCAAACAGGATGAAGCCAAACAGCAGGTCACTGCCCTTGAACTTCCACATGGAAAGCACATAGCCATTGATGGCACCCCAGCCGGTCGAGATCAGCACCGCCGGCACGGCCATCATCACCGAGTTCCAGAAATAGGGCTTGAGCCCGCGGCAATCGATCCCGGTGCAGGCGGTGGACCAGGCCAGTGTCCAGGATTCAAAGTTGAGCGAGGTCGGCAGGCTCAACAGGTTGCCAGAGCGAATCTGCTCGGCATCCTTGAACGAGGTGGCCAGCATCACATACAGCGGTGCCAGAAAGAAAAAGGCAGCGATCAACAGCACGGCATAGACCGCAAATCGGGAGAGTGTTTTGGCGTTCATGACTGGTCTCCGGATTAACGCTCGTGCGGCTTGGACCGCAGTTCGCTGTAAAGATAAGGCACCACAATCGCCGCCACCATGGCCAGCATCATGGTGGCGCTGGCAGCCCCCAGGCCAACCTGGCCGCGGGTGAAACTCATGGTGAACATGAAGGTGGCTGGCACATCAGACGCATAACCCGGCCCGCCAGCGGTGAGCGCCATCACCAGGTCAAAGGCCTTGATCGACAGGTGCGACAGCACCAGAATGGTGGAAAAAACCACCGGGCGCAGCACCGGCAAGATGATGCGCCAATAAATGCGCGGCAGGCTGGCACCGTCAATCTGCGCGGCCTTGATGATGCTGTCGTCAATGCCACGCAAGCCCGCCAGGAACAGCGCCATGGCAAAACCCGCCGATTGCCAGATACCAGCAATCACCACGCAATAGATGGCGGTCTCACTCTGCACCAGCCAGTCAAAGCTGAAACTGGCCCAGCCAATGTCATGCATCAGTTTTTCCAGGCCCAAGCTGGGGTTCAAAATCCATTTCCAGGCGGTGCCGGTGACGATGAACGACAGCGCCATCGGGTACAGATAAATGGTGCGAATCACCCCCTCAAAGCGGATCTTCTGATCCAGGAAAATCGCCAGCACCATGCCCAGCAGCATCGAGCCACCGACATACAAGATACTGAAAATACCCAGATTTTTCAACGCGACGTACCAGCGGTCCATCTCCCACAGCCGTACATATTGCTCAAGACCAACGAAATCGTCGTAGTTGGGCAACATGCGGGAATTGGTCACGGACAGCAGGCCATTCCAGATCATCAAGCCATAAATGAACGCAAAGCCGAGGACAAAACCCGGTGCGATCACCAGCTTGGGTAATACGTTTTCAAAGGATTTCATGAGACTTTCGCCTTTGGTAATACACCAGGTGTCTTGTTGACCCGCCCAAGGGATACCTGCGCTTTAGCCCGACCTGGCGAGGCGGGTGTTTCGCTTCGTTCGTGTCCCCCGACCGAAAGCAGAGCTTTCGGTCTCCTCCTTGACCTCACTACGCGAAACACCCACCTCAGCAGGGCCAGACATCGCTTCTTTGAGTCGCAATATCTGGCAGCAGGGTTGGGGTGTGACCCAAAGCGAAGTCAAGGAGGAGCCGCAGGCGGGGGACATGAGCGGCGGGTCGCACCCCAGACCTGCTGCGGGTTTACGCCACAGATGCCCCACTGAACGCCCGAAACATCAATCCGGGACCCAAATCCCGGATGACAAACTACGGCGGTGCCGATCAACGAGACTTATTTCGCCGCAGCGGCCTTGGCGATGCTCTTCATGCCATCGGCCACCGACATCTTGTCGTCGTTCCAGAACTGGCTGACGGCGTCCTTGATGGCACCTTCAGCCGCTGGGCTTACCGCCATGCCATGGGCAATGGACGGCAACAGGCCACCGGACTTGGACGCTGCCACGAAGTCTTTGGAAGCCAGTTTGGCGCAGTCGTCAAACTTGGCCATGTCCATGTTCAGGCGCACTGGAATCGAACCCTTGTTCAGGTTGAAGATTTCCTGAAACTCGACACCCATGATGGCCGCTGCCAGGTCAGCCTGTGCCTTCTGGGCGGCTGCGTCTTTGAGCTTGAACATGGCGAACGAATCGACGTTGAAGGTGAAGGAACCGGCAGTCCCTGGGGCAGCCGCGCAGATGTAGTCCTTGCCCGGCACTTTGCCAGCAGCAGTGAACTCACCCTTGGCCCAGTCACCCATGAACTGGAAAGCGGCTTTTTCCTGAATCACCATGGCGGTAGCCAGGTTCCAGTCGCGCCCCGGAGCAGCCGCATCGGTATAACCCTTGACCTTGCGCAAGGTTTCCAGCGACTTGGTCATGGTCGGGCTGGTCAGGGCTTTGGGGTCAAGCTTGACCAGGGCCTCCTGAAAAAACTTGGCGCCGCCAACACCGAGCACCACGGTCTCAAAGGTGGTGAAGTCCTGCCAGTTCTGGCCACCATGCGCCACGGCGATCAAACCGGCCTTCTTGACCTTGTCAGCCGCTGCAAAAAACTCGTCCCAAGTTTTCGGCGCGCCAGCCACACCAGCCTTTTTCAGCACCGCAGTGTTGGCCCACATCCAGTTGACGCGGTGCACATTGACCGGCGCTGCAACATACTTGCCCTTGTACTTCATCACGTCAGCCACCACACCGGGCAGCAGCGCGTCCCACTTTTCAGCGGTTGCGACCGTGGTCAGGTCGGCCAAAAGGCCTTCGACCGCCCATTCCTGAATGCCCGGGCCTTTGATTTGCGCTGCAGCCGGCGGATTGCCAGCAACCACGCGGCTCTTGAGCACGGTCATGGCGTTGTCACCGCCGCCACCGGCTACCGCAAAATCTTTCCAGGTGTTGCCCTTGCTTTGCATTATTTTTTTCAGTTCGCCAACCGATTTGGCTTCACCGCCAGAGGTCCACCAATGCAGCACCTCAACTTCACCAGCCATCGCCGCGTTTCCAGCCACCGCAAATGCAAGAGCCATCGCCAATTTGGAAAGTTTCAACATGTCATCTCCTAGAAAAACGACCCCACAATCAGTCAGTTTGGGGGTACAGGTTGATTCGTGCAGACACCATGTTGCGCGAATTAATTAATTGTTAATTAATTTTGCCTGAAAAGCAATCAGGATTTACCCTTATGCCATTTTTCAGTCATTCTTACGTGACCACCCTGGCGCACCCATTGGACACGCAAGGCAAGGCCGGTTAACAGCGACATCGATGATCTGGAAATGGCTTCAGAGCAGCGCGAATGTTCCGACGCAGGACCTCAGTCGCCTGTCGGTCCGGCGCTGCGCGCGCCTGTGCACCCGCGAGGACGCGGTGAAGACGCAGGTCTGGTGCGCCAACTGCCTCTTGATCGCCATCGTCAAAGACTGGCGCAAGCTGAAATTCTCGCCCTACACTTGTCCGCAGATTTTTCGGTCCTGGTTGCCGCGAAGGCCGCTGTTTGATGCGCCTTGCCCGCCGATGGCCAACAAAAGTGAGCCAACAGCCTTCTCTGCTCCATTGATTTTGTGTGACCTTTGGCCAGACGGCGGCGCGACCTACGCCTTCTTCCCGGCGGGTAGCCCGCACCGCCAAGACAAGCGTCAGGCTGGCCACTGGCAAACCGGGGCGAGAATTAAACCTGGTTTCTGACTGGAGCCCAAGCATGTTCACGTTGACCAGCGCAGCAGCGCAGCAAACTCAACCGGCGGCAGATGCCAGCAACCGGCGGCATCTGGCTTTGTGGCTGGCAGTCAAAGTCGATGCCAAAGGCGGTCTGCTGCACGGCTTGGGCTTTGACAAACCCGCCGACGCGGACCTGATGCTCATTCTTGCAGATGTCAACATTGTGATCAACACCGACAAACTGGACATGCTCGACCAACCCGAGCAGGATTGTCTCGACATACTGGCTGGTGAACTCAATGTCATCTTCGCTGATGGCCTGCTGGTCAAGAGCATCAGCACCGGTACCAGCCCCACCCGCGGTGGCGGTGACCGCGGTGGCGCTGGCTACGCTTGCCAAGCTGGAGGTTGCCATTGAATTCACCTTTGCCACCCTCGGCAACGCCGACCGGCTGCGTTTACCTGGTGGGTGCTGGCCCTGGCGACCCTGAACTGTTGACCTTGCGTGCGGTGCGCCTGTTGCAACGCGCAGATGTGGTGGTTTATGACAATCTGGTATCGGCCGGGGTGTTGGACTTTGTGCCAGCCACGGCAAAGCGAATCTATGCCGGCAAGCGGCGCAACGAGCACACCATGCGCCAGGCACAGATCAACGCGCTACTGGTCAAACTGGCCCTGGCTGGCAAACAGGTGGTGCGGCTGAAAGGGGGTGACCCCTTCATCTTCGGGCGCGGGGGCGAAGAACTTCAAGCCCTGGCCGCCAACGGCGTGAAGTTTGAAGTCATACCCGGTGTCACGGCCGCCTCGGGTGTCTCAAGTTACGCCGGCATTCCCCTGACGCACCGCGACCACGCGCAAACCTGCATTTTTGTCACCGGCCACCTGAAAGACGGCACGGCAGACCTGGACTGGCCCAGTCTGGTCAGAGCCAACCAGACGGTCGTGATTTACATGGGTCTGACCGGATTGCCAGAAATTTGCCGTCAACTGATCGCGCACGGCGCACCTGCCACATTTCCAATTGCGGTGGTTCAGGATGGCAGCATCAAGACGCAAAAAGTGGTCACAGGCAGCTTGGCCGACATCGCCGGGCAAGTGGCCCGGCAACAGCTCAAGTCGCCCTGCCTGATCATCATCGGCAACGTGGTGAAGTTGCACAGCGAACTGGCCTGGTTCAAGCCAGCCGAAACGGCACCCAGAGGCTGACCGGCTTGAGGCTTTTGTTGCCTGTAAACGGGCTCTTTGGTCAGCCTGCAAAATTGGCACCAAATCAGCCTCTAGCCCCCGTGCCATATGCGTAACATGCTATTGTTTTTGCATATAGTCGATGCCACTCGGTGGCCTTGATTGAAAGCCGGGCGAGCCGAGTAAGGAATGGCACCGCAGCGCTGCCAGAGTTGGGAGCCAGCCGTTCGAACCAATGCCTGCCGCAGCGCAGAAGAGGTCGCCAAGATGATTCGATCTGATTTGGAGGGCATCGTGGCGTGGACACAGACACGCCAAACCAATGGATTCCTGGAAGCTGTCAACGGCTTGTTCCAAGCATCCAAACGCCGTGCTCGTGGCTTCACACGTCTCTCCACTATCAGGACGGTTATCTTCTTGATCGCCGGAAAACTCGACTTCCAAGCCATCAACCCTCACGCTGGGCTACGCACTTGAAATTCATTGGAGCCGTTTATAGAAGGCGTGAAGCGCGCAATTCAGCAGGCAAGGCTTAATCAATGAAATCAACAACTTGCATGCCTACTGAAATGGGCTCAAAGCAAACGTTATTTGTCATCAAGACCCCAATGCAAAAAAAGACGCAATTCGCGAAGGCTGATGCGAGTGACATCTTCCGACCGACGACAATCAAGCCATAGCACGCCCGACTGAAGTCCTCCTCAACAGCTTGCGCTGTGCTGATTGGAGTTACAGTGAAAAACGAGTCATTTGCCCTTGCCGCGCCAAACCAGTTCGGTCTTGCAATAGTCGGTTCGATTTGGTCAGGTTTCAAGTCAGTCCTGGAACGCTGGGGTAGCGGGTTGGCAAACAAGCCCTTGCTGCTGGCGCTGGCGGCGCTGGTTTTAGGATCGGGTGGGGCCTGGGCGACTACCTCGATTAACCACCAGTTCAGCCCGTCGGTGATCAATCAGGGTGACAACTCGCTCTACACCATTACGATTACCAATGATTCCACCACGCCGTTAACCGCTGCAAGCGCCACGATCTTTCTCGATAACACAACGGCTGCGCCCAACACTGCTGGGGGGCGTGTCACCATCACCAGTGGCACGGTGCTGAGCAACACCTGCGGATTCAGCGGTGTTACGGCCGATGCAACAGACAACAAGATCATCCTGACCGGTGGCACCATTGCGGCCGGCACAGTTGGCACGCCGTCGCAATGCACGTTTTCGCTTAACGTCACCTCAATCCTGGTAGGCACCTACCACGCCGTGTTTCCGGCCAACACCACGCCAAGCGCCTCAGTGACGGGTTATGAGTCCACCGAAAACACGGTACAGGTGCGAAACGGCACGGCTGCTGACATCACCCTGCAGGTCAACGGGCTAAGCGCACCCACAGGGGTCAAGAGTTATTCGCCATCGCCGGCCATTGCCGGCGACCCGACCACGCTCACCGTCACGCTGACCAACCCCAACGGTAGCGCAACGATGCCGCTCACAAGCTTTGTAGACGCTCTGCCGTCCGGCATGCAGGTGGCCAGCGCGCCTGCTGGTTCGGTGAATTGCAGCGGAACCGGGGCAGTCAATGGCAGCTTTGCTCCGACGACTGGTGCCACCACGTTGACCCTGACTGGCGGCACGATCGGGCAGGGCGGCACGTGTGTGCTGGCGGTCAAAGTGATCGTGCCAACGGTCACGGGTACCTCGCAAGTTCTCAACAACAGCCTGGGTGCCGGTGCCATTGGCAACACCCGGGGCCTGAGCAGCCCGGCCTTCAATACCGATCTCACAGTCAATTCGCCCATCGGTGTCAGCAAATCGTTCAACCCGACTACCGTGCCAGCCGGTCAGCCGTCGCTGATGACCCTCACCCTCTCCAACAACAGTACCACCACTCTGCTGCCAGTGACGAGTTTTCTGGACGAATTTTCGGCATCGACGTTGACAATCCTGGATGTCGCGCATGGCGCGACGACCGAACCTTCCGTGACATGCAGTGGCACTGGTGGCGTGCCAGGCACGTTGACCGATAGTGCCGATGTTGCTTTGACCAACGGCAGCACCAGCATCAAATGGGTCGGAGGCACGGTGGCCAAGTCCAGCACCTGTGTGATCACAGCTTATGTGACATCAACACTGGACGGTGGTCATACCAACACAGTGGCAGCAAATGCTGTGGTCAACCAGGTAGAGAACCACAGTAGTCCCTCTGCCAACGCCAGTTTGACAATCAATGGCCAGCTCACCGTGGACAAGACAGTCACGTTGAGCTCAGTCGCGCCAGGCCAGTGGACGCAATTTACCGTGACGATTAGAAACTGGTCGGGTGGTCAAATTGACAACGTTCTCTTTTCAGATGTGCTGCCGCTGGTGGCTGCGACCCTCCCGGCCGTGGGTGGCCAAATGGTGCTGCAAGGTGCAAATCCGGTGAGCAACGTGGGTTGTATTGGAGGCACGTGGACCGGTGTTGACGGTGAAGCCACGCTGGCCTGGTCAGGTGGCTCTATCGCGGCCGGTTCAGGCGCTACACCGGGCATCTGCACTATTGTGTTTAAAGCCCGCCTACCCAGCAGCGCAACCACGGGCGTGATGTTTGCTAACCAGATACCGATCAATGGTGCCTCCGGCATTTGCAATGGAGCAGGCTGTAGCGTGGGCAATGGCAACACGGTCGGAAACCCCGCAGCCAGCCCCGCGGTCAACGTGACCACGGTTGATTCGGTGGCGATGGCAAAGTCATTTAGTCCAGCTTCGATCGCTCAGGGCGGGCTGTCAACCATGACACTGACCTTGCGTAACCGCACACTGAGTCCGTTGAGTGCGATCAATTTGACTGACAATTTCCCGGCCGGGTTGACCTTGGCTACCAACCCGGCTGCGGTGAACAATTGCGGCGGAGCGCTAACGGCGTTTCCTGATGACAACAAGCTGATTTTGACTGGTGGCAGTTTTTTGGCGCGCCCGGATGCCTCGACTGATAGGACCTGCACCATCACGGTTAAAGTGACCAGCACCACTTTGGGCGGCGCGCCGGATAACCGAAACACGATCGCCACCTCCGACTTGTCCACATCGGCAGGTACCATTCCAGCTTCGGTTTCAGCAACTTTGACGGTCGCTACAGGGTTGACTGGCACTAAGAACTTATCCGTAAATAATGTTTACACCTAACTTGATTTTGCGAAATGCCATGA
>DAOSLL010000106.1:0-9565 GCA_035368905.1 Rhodoferax sp. | reverse complement strand
GAATACGCAGCACTAACGGATTGGACAAATTCCGCCGGTTTGGGCGCGGAACCCCTACTTGCTTCGCATAGCTCTTGGAGGCCAAGCACCAAGCCGATGCTCCACAAGGAACGGTTCCAGGGGGGCGTTGGCGACAGGAATTCCATGAGCCGACCAAAGGCCACGGCGTCTTGAGGATTGACGATTTGGAGCATAGTTGTTATGATTTGTCCATTGGCATTTTTGATGCCCACAGTCTAAGGGGACCCGACCCGAAACGCAGAAAGTGCTCTCACCTGACGCCGCTCGGCTCCATGCCCCTCCCTTTAAAAGGCCCTGCAATGCGGGGCTTTTTTTTGTGCGCAGGCAAGATACGTCCGCGCTTTAGGCAGACCCGGCAAGTGAATGGCATAACGCTGCATTGGAGCCAGTGGCAGCACCCTTAAAAATCGCATCCACTTGGGGTAGCGAAAATTTACCGATGTAAATTGGCTAAAACCTATTTGGCTCTTAAATTGGCCACTTAACCCGGTTTTCCGTTCCATTGCTCCCCAAAGTCCAGAGTCTGTGGGCAAGGGAGAGTTGCGATCTTTGCCGTTACCTAATGGATCAAGAAAGCATCGGACTGACTGCCAGATTCATTTAGCTGTTTAACTTGACAGCTTAAAGGCTTTTACTGCTCCAATGCACCTCAGACTCCAACAACAGAAGCAGAGTGAATATAAAAATCTCAACACCACCTGCACGGTGGATAACGTTGGCAATGCACACCAGTCGATTATTTTCTCAACCACCTGCACGGTGGATCATCGGGTGCATGCTCCATACGACTCATCTAGCACGATCTCCGTTTCTTTACTGTAGCTGGAGATGACGAGAGTTGTTCCCAGCATGGGTTTCACGTCGAACTCTTCGCACATCTGCAGCATGGCCTCAAAGCTGCTCGTCAGCCAGTCATTTTCATCCCTTCCTGCACGCTCGGATGGGCTGCGTTGGAGCTGCTCTATTGGAGTTTGGCCATCGGGCAGCTTCTGCCTGAGCACCGGCTGCTGTGAGGCGTCAATCTCGGTGAAGAAAAACTCCCGCTTCTGATCTGACAGGCTTCGCAAAGGACTGGCGTCATACACGGTCTGGCCGATCAGCTGGCACGCGAAGTTTTCATTGTCAAACAGGCTTTTGCGCTGCTCGCTCTGTGCGCCGAAAAACCTGTTCAGCGAGTGGGTCAGCGATTTATCGTCACACGCGGCCAGCCGGCTTGCGTCATGGTCAAAACGCAGCCTTGCATCAATGGTGACCTGATCCGAATGGCTCCAGGCGAACAACTCTGCCATGTCGTGGGTTCCATGCGTGCTGTTTTCAGCATCGTCTATCAACTCAAGACCAGGGTAAACAAACGCTTTCTTTTCGCTCTCACCATTTTCGACGTTGCGGCAGTGGCGCAGGTTGAATTGCAGGATGGCGATATTGGGCAACGTCACCGGCTGCATCCGGTGGCGGTTCACCCGGCCCGCCGTTTGCACCACCGATTGAGCGCTGGAAGGCTCAATCACTGCCCAGTCAAAATCATGGTCTCGGCCAATTTCCTCGACGGGTGTCGCGACTACGATGAACATGAGCGATGTGCAGCCTTTGGCTGCAGCAAGGGCTACATCGCGCTGGATTTCAGCATCCGCCTCAATCCCTGCATTTCCCGCGCCCCTGGACAACAGATGATCCAGTCTGCGCTCTTTATGGAATCTGGAAATCAGGAAA
The DNA here is from genome assembly GCA_035368905.1 of Rhodoferax sp. Taxonomy (GTDB): domain Bacteria; phylum Pseudomonadota; class Gammaproteobacteria; order Burkholderiales; family Burkholderiaceae_C; genus Rhodoferax. Next base: position 7,834 of record DAOSLL010000106.1, on the reverse strand, counting down.
TCTGCCGAGTGATAGCAGGCGATCTTGACGGTCAAGCCACCACCCGGCAGTGAGTTGCTGAGATGGCGGGACAACAAGACGGCAGTGCGAATATTGGCAACCCGAACCAGTCCAAATGAGATTTTGATTCCAGTCTCATGAAATTGCCATCCCTGCCAGGCGTGCAGGTGCCAACAGCATTCAGTCGCGGCGTTGAGCCAGCCCTTGGTAGTGATTTCGAGGGGATTCAACTTTTTCAGCATGGCAATGCGCATCGGGCAACGAGCACTGAGCGCCTGTTTGATCGCGTCAAGCCGTTGGCTGTAACTGGTCTCAAATGCCTGCGTAGTTGCGTCGGTTTCCGTCGTCATCTGTGTGACCGAAGGCGGCAGGACATCATCGATTTGTGCGCAGAGAAAACCGCACGCCCTGCCTTCCATGGCTTCACGCATGGCCACGCCGCTGCGAAAAGCCGCCGCCACCGCATGGGCCACCGGCATGGCCAGAGTTGCCGACGAGCAAATGACATTGCGCCCCGCCAGGGCAGCCACCTGGATCAGGCGCAGAACGGCTACCAGTGCCATCGGGTCATAGCCATCAATCTCATCGAGAACCAGATCACTGCTCATCACGCGCAAGAAAGCTTTGACATGATGACCCTGCCGACCCGGCTCTCCAGCCGCGATCAGGTAGTCGATGGTGGACACCAGCAGCGGGGACGAGAGGATGAGCCGCTGCTTGTTCGAGGACTGCACAAACAAAGGGGCCAGCCACTCTGGCAACGCGCGTTCTTCGCCATCGCAGATAAAGTCCGATTCGGGCGCATTCTCATCCGCATCAACGAAATTTCCTTGCTGTGTCTTGCGAAAGAGTTTTCTGACAGTTTCGTCCCCGATGACGGTTGCCAACTCGTCCTCGCCGATTTTGAGCTGGCTGCGCAGTGCCTCGCCTGTTTGCAGCGTGAGGGAGCGCAGATTCAAGGCAATGGCCAGTCTGGGCGCGCTCTGGCCGTCCCTGAGCACGCAGGCGGCACGCACATTCATTCTTGTCTTTCCGCTGCCGGTGCCTGCAATGTTGAAAACCAGCACGGGAACCTGGCCCTTGATTTCATCCGGTAGCGAGCGCACAGCGGTCTGGAGGGCATTTGCCGCCGTGTTTTGCCATTCGTATTTCCCTGGCGAGCGCTGGCAGATGGATTCGACTGATTCTTCCGTAAGCCCCGGCAATGCCATGCCGTGCATTTTGACCATCAGCTCAGCGGCCCGACTGCCCACGTTGTCCAGATGCCAATCCAGGGTTTGGTTTAACGAACCAGTTTGGCTGGGCGCGCTACGGTAGGTGTTGGCGTAAATGGTGTTGGGGTTCGCTGGCGTTACGGGGTCGATCCGATTGATGGCGGAAACCGTGTGGTCGGCAAAAATCAGCGCAGTCCGGGCGAACAGGCTGACGCCACGCCAGTAATTCGGTGTCTTGCTTTCGCCCATTTGCAGCAGGCGGCTTTCCGCTGTCCAGTAGTTTTTCCAGATTGGATCGCCAATTGACCCGGCAGGGGTGTACTGTTCATCCTTGAAGTCCTGCACTTTTCCCCGCACATGCTCACTGCTGGTAGGGCGGGCGCGCTCGTTGCGCAATTCCCCAGTTCCTAGAAGCTTGTGATGGGTCATCACCAGCAGATCAATGGCCTCCAGCGGGCCAGTCACTGCGCTGACATCATTACCAGAAAACTTTCGGTTCCCCAGAGTGACATCCGTTTCGTTGGCTTTGTTGGTTTTAACCGATTTCCAGGCCTTCTCCCAATCGCGTCCGTTGATGCGCATCGCCTGAATCAATTTGACTGAGAGCCACTCATGGCGTACACGGTCAGCCCCATCGGCCTGATAGCGCAATTTCCTCTGAAACCGAATGCTGGCCTTGCCGATGTCATGAATTTTTCCAGATGCCTTAGCCAGCACGCTGGCGACCCTGAGCCAATCTGGAATCACTACGACCGGCTTTCGGGCTTGCTGGGTGCCGCACGAGAAATGACCATCGGCTCCAAAGCTGGTCCTGGAGCCCACCATCCACAGCAGCTTCATGCGCCGCAGTCCTTCATTTTTGTAGCACGCCACCGAGGTCTGTCGGGTAGCCGACCGCTTCAAAGCTGTATGCAACTCCTTCAGCGCTTCCTGGGTGATCGGCGTTCCCCAGCTTGACGGCCCTGTCCGCAGTGCGTAGCTATCGAGGACGGCTCTTGTTCGCTTGATGGCTCTTTTTTCGCAGGCAGACACTAAGACGATGTGCATGTATTGCTTCTCTCAAAACAAACGAGTAAGATATGTATCTTAACATCAGTCTATTATGGATAATAAATGAATGAAAAAATTGAAGAGTACGAAAGTTCTTTCCGGGGATTTGTGCATTTTTCTTTTAAGACGGTCAATTCAAATGCGCCTGCAGGGGGCATTCGGATTGATGCCGCTGATGCCTTGAATTTGCCCTACGTGAGTGCAAGAACCCTGCTGAAAGAGGGCATTTCATGCATGACCGACTACACCAAAAACTCGGGACGCATCGCCACTCATTTCAAACATGCTAAGCAGGCCAGGATGGATGCCAGTGGCATTATTCCGAAGAAGAAAGCTGATAAGGATGGTGCAAAGTCCGCTGAAAAGGAAGACGCGCCAGACCTTGCGCCTGATGAGCTTCTGGCTGTTGGCGATGCCCTCGCACGCTGCACCCAAGGGCGCTTGGAAGATGGGTGCGATGCATTCCTGGACCCTCGACTGCGCCAGTTGCTCCTTCCCTATACCGATGAGACGGGCGCTGTCAGTTACCGCTCGGTCACGCCATTGACGGCGGGCGGCCTGTGCCAAATCATGCGCGCCCATGTAGCTGCTTCCAACGAAGCGCATAAGCTCGGAAAGGAAGATTGGCAAAAGGAAAAAGAAAAGGCACTGAAGAAAAACCCAAAGGCCGTCATCGCGCGATTGGCGACACGCTCGGTTCAGTTGACTCAACTGGGAATCGGTGGGTCTAACCCTCAAAACGTGGGCGGGTTGGTGCGGGAGATGCAGCAGCCGATGTACATGGGTGCGCCCCAGGCCAAAGGTAGTCTCCGGCAGGCGCTGGCCATGCACCACAAGGGCGTTGACCTGAACATTTCCCTGAAACTGGTGCGCAAGTACGCGGATTTTCTGAAAGCAAATACCGAGGACGACGTTCGCCAGACCGCCATGGAAAGCCGCGAGGAAGAGAAATCCATTCTTGCCGAGTTCGTGGACGATGTTATGGATCAGGTCGATGACATCAGGCGTGTACTGGACCAGCATCTTGAAATGCTGCCCGCAGATACCACAGGCAAGCACATGTATTTCACTCAAAAGCTGCACCACAACGTGAACGCCGCCTGGGTGGATGAGTCCCTGCGCGGGCGTGACTGGGCATCCCTGGCGGCTGTGTGGCTGGCCAATGCGATCGGCAAATTTGAAGTTCAAACCAAAAATGGACCAAAACGCTTGTTGAGCCTGGATGTTTTCGGCATCAAAAGCATTGAGGGCCTGATCGAGGAGTTCCTTGTATGACCTACCTCGTGATTCCTTCCATGCGGGTTCATGGTGCCAACCTGCTGACCTCAAACCTTGTTGCCGGTGGTCCGCCTCTGATGGCCTGCGCCCTGTTTGCCCACCAGGTCGCACGCGAGGCAGGCGCTCGGGATTTGGGATTTTTTCTGATTCACCATGACCGGCAGGAACTGGGGCAATTTATTTATGGCCGACTTCATGGGCAACAGCGCCGGGGTGCCATGTTTATTGATGGCAGCGACTACAGCTCCACCAACAAGCAAGCCCTGTCGCTTCAGCCCACGCTGAGTGCACATTTGCGTGTGAGCGTAGTTATCAAATTCGATGATTTGCAGGACGTGGATGCCGTCCACAAGATGCTGGAAAGGGGGAAATTTTCCGGTGGCACCGTGCTCAGTCATGGGCAGATTGAAACAGAAGAAACGTTGCAGGCCGCGTTCAAGCGCGTGCCCAGCGGCTTTGTGCTTCGCGACAAATCAATCGAACTGGAGCAGCCAGGAGAAAGCCGTGCGGCTGTACTGATCAAGAAACTCGCTGCAAACCCACAGCTTCTTGATGCTCATCCGCCCTGGCTTGCCGCCACAACGCTCGGGTACGCCACGCTCACCGAGTTCAAGCACAAAGGCGGTGTTCGCGAAGGAGTTGAACATGCTTTTGCCGAACCCCTGACGGGTCTTGTTCAGTACGTGTCCCTCCGCAAAGCCGCTTCCGAGTTGAAAAGTTTGATGTGGGCCTGTGCTTGGCCCCATCCCGATGTTTTTTTGTTATCTCAAAGGAGTTGATTCATGACCACTGCTATCCAGAAATCCGCTGTTCCATTCAAAAAACTCCCCGGAGTTCTGTCGCTTCAGCGCGGCATGATTCTGTCTGATGCCATGTTCTACAGCCTGATGCCCGGTGGCGAACGCGCCCCGCTGTATGTGATGCGCCATGGAATTCGCGGAACCCAGAACGTAAATGAAAGCAAATCCGATGATGCCGCTGCCTCGGTAGCGGGTGCCAAAGGCCGCGAAGTCAGCAACATCCAACAGACTGACAGTGCAAAGCTGGCTCCCGAAGCCAGCGCCCTGGAAGTTCGCTTCGATGTGCGCTTTGCAGATCTGTCGGGTGCCCTGTTCGCCTGCGCACCCAGCAAAAGCGACACGATGGACGACATCAATAAGTTCAAGGAAACCCTGTCTGAATTTATTGAGCGGGCCAAGCAAGGGGACGCTCTAGACCTGCTCAGCCTGCGCTACGCCCGCAACATCGCCAATGGCCGGTGGCTCTGGCGCAACCGGATGATTTCCGAATCCATCAACGTAACAGCCTCCATCGGCAGCAGCCAGCTACAGTTTGATGCGCTAGCGGTTCCGCTCAACCACTTTGACATGCCGACCGAAAGAGAGAGCGATCTGGCCAAAGTTATCAAGGAAGGTTTTTGCGGCCAGCGTAATGCCTTGATCAAGGTTTGTGCCGAGCTGAAATTCGGCGTTCAGGGTCCGCTAGAGGTGTTCCCATCACAGAATTATTTGGAAGCCAAGGAAAAAGGTTTCGCCCGCTCGCTCTATCAGTTGGGCAATGCCCCGCAAGACCAGGACAAGCACGGCATCCTTTTTCTGGGCCAGGCCGCATTGCGCGACCAGAAGATCGGCAATGCGCTGCGCACCATCGACACCTGGTATCCGGCCTTCGCGCAACGTGGCGTGGCGATTGCGGTGGAGCCCAACGGTGCAAGCCTGGATGCGCAGATGTTTTTTCGCAGTAAGAAAACCTCCGGTTTTGACATCTTACGGCATGTTGGCTCACTCGACCCCGCGAGCGATGACGGCCAGTTTCTGTTGGCCTGCATAATTCGTGGTGGTGTTTATTCTGGCGGAGATGTCTGATGCTGCAATACACACAGATTGATCTTCTGTCGAGGGCAGAAGAAACCTCGCCCAAGCCGATTCTGCTGGCCAGGCTCATGCGCATCCTGCACGGGGTTTTCCAGAGCAAGCCCGAGACGTTCGCGATTGCGCTGCCATCGCATGGATTTTCAAGCGTTCGGGTTTTTGCGCGTGATCGAACAGAACTCGACTTTTTGGCTGGGGCGATCCAGTCGCACTGGTTTGTTCGTGACTACACTCGGCTGGGCTATCCTGCGGCAGTTCCTGCGGACTACGCGGGTGCCTGGGTATCCTACCGGCGATACCGGATTCCTTCGGCAAAGTCTGACCGTAATGCCCAAGCGCGCCAACCAACGCTGGGGCAGCGTCGCTCGGCTCAGGCGCAAAAAGACGGGCTGGTTTACCTGATCAGCGACAGTCAGAGCAACCAGCAGAAATTCTCTCTTTTTGTGCAAAGCATGGCAGCGGCTGGACCTGGCGAGTTCAGGCCAAATTCCTACGGTCTGTCTTCCTCGAAGCGTGCATTTGCTTTGCCGGATGTGCCATGACGGAAAAGAAAGCGCCACGGCCCCAGGTGAAGCCTCGTGCAGTCATGCTTTCCAAGCGCGCCAACGTGTTTTACCTTGAGCATGTGCGCGTCATTCAGAAAGATGGCCGGATTGTTTACATCACTGAGGACGGCAATCTGATTGAGCGCTATTTCAATGTTCCCGAGCGCAATACGGCGTTCATTCTTCTCGGCAAGGGTTCATCCATTACAGATGCCGCTGCCAGACGGCTAGCCGAGTCCAACGTGATTGTTGGTTTTTGCGGAACGGGTGGATCGCCCTTGTTCTCGACGGTGGATTACGCCTTCCTCACGCCCCTGAGCGAATACCGACCAACGGAATACATGCAGGAGTGGATGCGTGCCTGGCTCGACGAGGAGCGCCGCCTGGGATTGGCCAGGAACTTGCTCCTCAAGCGCTGCGACATTATCCAGACTTCATGGGCAAAGATGCCAGAACTGCTGCAGCGAGGACTTGCGGTGCCACTGCCACTTCTGGACAAACTGCGTCATGAAGTGGCTGCCGGAGCCAGCACGGAAGCGTTGCTGCTGAGCGAGGCCCGGTTTGCCAAAAGTCTTTATGCGGTGCTTGCCAATACCTACAGGATTGAATTCAGCCGGGAAGAAGGAAAAGGCTCAAGTCAGTCCACAGCAGACATCATCAATGGCTTTTTAGACCACGGCAATTACATTGCCTATGGCTATGCGGCTGTTGCCCTGAACGGGTTGGGAATAAGTTTTTCCTTACCATTGCTTCATGGAAAGACGCGTCGCGGTGCGCTCGTTTTCGATGTTGCCGACCTCATCAAGGATGCCTTCGTTATGCCCATGGCATTTCACTGTGGAAAACAAGGCGAGAGTTCACGGGACTTTCGCCAGATGTTGATTGAAAAACTACAGGAAGAAGAGGTTCTTGACCTTCTTTTTGGTTTCGTTAAATCACTGTGTGAAAAATCTGTTGCAAATTAACAAGTTAGAGATTCTTCAGTAATCGAACTAGTCAGGGCTTAAGTAACCGTAACTTGTTGATTTAATATAATATTTCTTTTTTTTCCGCTAGTGACCCACCGTGCAGGTGGTTGAGAAGTATTTGTCGATCAGCTTCACATGGCTGCTTGAGTGACCCACCGTGCAGGTGGTTGAGAAGTTCCAGTGCCGCAGTGATTTGCTCTTGTGTGGGTGACCCACCGTGCAGGTGGTTGAGAAGAACAGCGGATTTGCCGCACCGTGGACCGAAGCGTGACCCACCGTGCAGGTGGTTGAGAAGACTGACAGACTTTGCGTTCGGTACTGGTGATTGTGACCCACCGTGCAGGTGGTTGAGAAGAACAGCGGATTTGCCGCACCGTGGACCGAAGCGTGACCCACCGTGCAGGTGGTTGAGAAGACTGACAGACTTTGCGTTCGGTACTGGTGATTGTGACCCACCGTGCAGGTGGTTGAGAAGGACATTGCGAACAGGCAGAAAGTCGGCATCAAGTGACCCACCGTGCAGGTGGTTGAGAAGCACAAAAGGATTGATTCAAAAGCCGACAAATCGTGACCCACCGTGCAGGTGGTTGAGAAGGGGATAATCATCGCCTGCGCAATGCGGTCGCCGTGACCCACCGTGCAGGTGGTTGAGAAGACAGCGGTCACCCTGCTGACGGTTGACGCAGCGTGACCCACCGTGCAGGTGGTTGAGAAGTCTGCGTGCCACTTGTCGAGGGCGTACCACAAGTGACCCACCGTGCAGGTGGTTGAGAAGTTCATGTGCGTAAGTAGGGGTGACTGCGTTTTGTGACCCACCGTGCAGGTGGTTGAGAAGAAGTAGCCACCTTCAGAGTGCCAGTAACCATCCCCCGGCAAAGCCGGGGGCTTTAAGAATTGTGAGCCGCTAA
>DAOSLL010000105.1:0-9643 GCA_035368905.1 Rhodoferax sp. | reverse complement strand
CGCGTGTGTGCTGGTACCCGACCAAATCCGCAGTGCCATTGCCCGCCTGGTGCGGCGGGTGGCACCCAGACTACAAGTTCTCGCGCACAGTGAAATCCCTGAATCCCACACCATTCGCATCGGTCCTATCCTTAAAGGTGCAGCATCATGAACATTCAGCGCTTTACCGCCCCAACTGCCCGCGAGGCATTGGCCAAGGCACGACTGGCTTTTGGCGAAGGCACCTTGATTCTGTCCAATCGCCCCACCGGATCTGGCGTGGAAGTGGTCGCCACCGGCGAAGAAACCCTGGCAACACTCGACCGCAATGAACTGGCGCGTCAAGGCAAGCGACCAGCAGTCGCCCAGCCTGTGGCGCAAGCCACCGCCAACCCCGACAGTCAGGTGGTAGACGATGCCACGCAACTGGCCATGAGTACGCTGTCGTTTCAGGACTATGTGCGAGAACGCATGCTGCGTCGTCGCCATGAAGCCATGTCCGGGCAGGTCCAACTCAAAGAGCTGACCCTACCGCAGGCGGTACAGCCCATCCGGATAGATGCCCCACGCGCAGAACGTCCCGCAGCACGGTCCACTCCGACTCAGTATGCACCGGCTGCAGCTCAGGTACGCGCAACGCCGCGCCCGGCTGCGGTTCCCGCTCCGGCAGTGTCGCAGGGTATCGTCGATGAGCTGCAAGCCATGAAAGCCCTGATTGAAGAACGCTTCAACACCCTGACTTGGCTGGGGCAGACGCGGCAAAATCCGGTTCAGTCGAACCTGATGCTCAAGCTGCTCCGTGCTGGCTACTCACCGGTTCTGGCAAGAACCATCATTGAGCGACTGCCCGAGCAGACATCCGCTGACGATGCTGCCCGCTGGGTCATGGATGTCCTTATTCGCAATTTGCATACCGATGCCAACGCACAACCGATACATGATGAGGGTGGCACGTTTGCGCTAGTGGGTGCCACCGGCGTTGGCAAAACGACCACCGCAGCCAAGCTGGCCGGGCTTTGCGCTCGCAACCACGGTGCCAACAGTGTCGGGCTGATCACCCTTGACACTTATCGGGTAGGTGCACACGAACAACTGCGTGCTTATGGACGCATGTTGGGCGTGGTGGCACACTTGGCACACGACCGTGCTGCGCTGCAGGACTTGCTGGGGTTGCTGGCGAACAAAAAAATGGTACTGATCGACACCACCGGCATTGCCCCCAACGACCCACGCAAACGTGACATGCTTGACGTGCTGGACATTCCGGAAGTCAACCGCTTGCTGGTGCTCAATGCTGGCGGGCATGGCGATACGCTTGACGATGTCATTGCATCCTTCAAAACCAATGGCGTACAGCAGAGTATTCTCTCCAAAATCGACGAGGCAGCAAAGCTCGCGCCGGCGCTTGATGCGATCATTCGCCACCAACTGCAGTTGCGCGGTGTCACCATGGGCCAAAAAGTGCCCGAAGACTGGGAGCGCGCAGATGCTGGCAAACTGGTTGGCATGTCGATGCGGACACCAGTGAAATCTGCATTTGATCCAAAACCCACAGATCTGGGCTTCTTTTTTGCTCAGTCCACACCATTGCATCCGGGGCAATTGGATGCTTGAACCCTGCGTCAATCAGGCCGCCGGTCTGCAGATCCTGGCACCACACGCGGCACCGCGACTCGTCGGTGTCACCAGTCACGGACAACAGCAGGGTGAGCTGCCATTGCTGTGGGGTCTATGCAATACCTGGGTAGACATGGGGTTTTCCGTGCTGGTGCTTGATGGACACAGCCAGGAGTCCGCGCAAAACCCCGGCTTGTCGCAGTTACTCGACAATCCGTCGGGCAGGCTCAATGAGACTGAGGGCGCTATCTCATGGTCAGTGCTGCCCGCCAGCCTTGGTTTTGATCGCCTCGCGTCTCAGGGGCTTTCTTCCTCTGCTTTGGGGGATCTGTTTCAGAATTTCGCTGTGGTGCTGATCTATGCCGACGCTGGCACCATGAGCAAGCTGCTCAAGCGCAGTGGACTTGAACCCCTGCTGATCGTGGCACCACTCATGTCGTCTTCATTGACGGCCTACCAGGCACTAAAACAATTGCTGCTGGATGCCCAGTTGCGGCCAACTGTTGCTAACATCGTGCTGTCCCCGGTTGCCAACGCGACGATGCCCAACACTTTCAATGCCCAACACTTGCAGCACTGCGCCATGACCTTTCTGGGTTATGCCATCAGACCCATCACCATCACGGCATCCGCTCGGTCTGACAGTTCGCAAGATGATGTCAACCGGTTGGCGCTGCAACTGCTGGAAAACGCGGTGCTCCTTGAGCGACACCCCATTGAAAGGGTGCATTGATGTACACAGCCAAGGGCCAGCTTGACCGCAACGCCCTGATTCGGCAGTACCAACCGCTGGTGCGCAAACTGGCCCATCACATGATGGTCAGGCTGCCCGCAAATGTTCAGGTAGATGATTTGATACAGGTGGGCTTGATCGGCCTGTCCGAGGCGCTGTCGCGTTTCGAAGCCAATCAAGGTGTGCAGTTCGAGACCTTTGCCACCCAGCGCATCCGGGGTGCCATGCTCGACGAGCTGAGGGAAAACGATTGGGTTTCACGTGGTACGCGCAAGAGTCAAAAAGAAATTGAAGAGGCCATGCGCCGCCTGGAGCACCGCCTCGGACGCAGTCCCCTGGAAAGTGAAATCGCCGCTGATCTGAAAATGAGCCTGGCTGACTATCAGACTTTGCTGGGCAAGGTCCAGGGCACACAATTGGTTTACCTGGAAGACTTGAGCCGCGGTCAGGAAGACGATGACAATTTTCTGGACCGCCACATGGGTGATGCTGATGCGGATCCACTCAGTATGCTGCGAGATCAACGTCTGCGCACGGCATTGGTTGCTGCCATCAAAAACCTGCCCGAGCGAGAGCAGTTCATCATGAGCATGTACTACGAGCAAGACATGAACCTGAAGGAAATCGCCGCAGTGCTGGATGTAACCGAATCGCGGGTATGTCAGTTGCACAGCCAGTCTATCGCCCGGTTACGGGCAAAAATGCGCACACACTGACTTCGGCGTGACCAGTCAGGCTACTGATGTCCTGAATTCACCACTGCGACGGCCAGCGCTGGCATACAAGTTGCTGGAAAATCGGCCCGCCGATGGCACATAAGTTTCTGCGTGAACGGCCGGCATCAGGGTCGCCAATCCACGCTCAACCAACATGGACCTGCGCATCAGTGCCACTCTTTGGGCCGCCATCAAGGCAGCCACCTGACCGATCTTGCGCCTGGTGCCCACGTCGTCAGTCGGCACCTTTTGCATGCAACTGGAAAGTTCGACACAAGCCATTTGGAAGGAGACCGCAACGCTTACCAGTTCTTCCAGTCGATTTGACTGCAGCGCATTCGCAAATGCCTCCACTTTGGCTTCGATCTGATTCAGCAGTTCAATATGAGAGATATTTTTCATGACTTTTCCTCAGGTAGCAGAGGAAAAGTCGAGGCTAAAGCGCTTACGAACCGTTCCCTTGGAGCGTCTCCATCACATTGGACAGCATCTTGTCTGCAATCGCTTCCGGATTGACGGCATAGGTGCCTTGGGCGATCGCATTGCGTACAAAACTTACCTTGGCTGTATCGACATCGGATGTCTCGCCCAGGCTGGCAGATTCGAGAGAACGAGTCAGGTCCGACACGGACACGGCCACTCCGGCGGATGCGGCAGATTTGGGTGCGCCCGTTTTCACAAGCGTGCTTGCCATGGTCCCATTCCTGGTGGCCTGGGCTACTGAGTTGTTGCTGACTGCTACAGGATTGTCTAACGGCTGGCTGATCTTCATGGTGTTCTCCACAGCTACGATGGATGTAGCCTGTCAAGTTCACTTTCGGCAGAAACAGCGCAGACTTTAACGCTATTTTCAGAACGACAGAAGCCTTCATATATCCAACCTGACCGTCCGATTGTCCAGAACCATTCCGCTAACCACTCGCCCGTTGTCCATTCGCACGCGTGCACTCTGTCCAACAACGCCTCCAGAGATCGCCTGAGCGCTGGTCGCGATCTCAAAGCCAGCACCTCGGGCCACCACCCGCACCTGCGCACCGGCCTGAAACACCTGGGCAGCCCTGACCATGTCATGACGCAGCGTTTGCCCGGTGGTCAGAGTCCGGGTTGCCGTCAAACCCAGCCAGTCAGTCAGATTCGCGGCCACCGGACTGTTGCTTTCAGCCCAATCCACCTCCACCATCATGACATCGGACTCGGTCAACAAGGTACCGGATGCCACCTGGCCCTTGATGACCCAAGCTGGCCCGAATGCTTTGACCGTGATCGGCAAAAACACATTCCACTTGACCGATCCTTGCAAACAGCGCAGCCCCAGACGGGTTTTGCCCCACAAGCGGGTGCCGGGCGGCAGATAAGGCTCAATCTGGTCACAAGCCGCCAGTTTCAGTCGGCGATCGAGTTCCCCTACAGTGACCTCCATTCGCAGCGGCAGGCCACTGGTATTCGATACCTCCTGGTTCAGCCAACTTTGCGCGTCACCGTAAATAGCGGCGTTGTCGGCTACAACCACCGGCTGCGCAAGAACCGATGTGGTCAACAGTTCACCCAGGCACAGCCACACCAGTGCAAGCGTGCGCATCAAAGTTAAAGATTGAATGATCATGACGGTTCCAGTAGCAGACCAAACAAATGTAGCCAACGCCGGGTCGACAGAACGCAACAAGTGAACGGCCTTTTTGCTGCTATTTTCAGTTTAGAAACTGCACCGGATTTTCATAATCGCTCATCAATCAATTCAGGGCTTCCCGGGTCAACACCCACCGGGCGAGAAAGTCGAGGTGCTCCATGTTTGCCAACTTAACCAGAGGTCTGGATTTCCATTCAAAGGCCTTGGTGTTGCGTGCCGAACGTCAGCACATCATTGCCAGCAACATCGCCAACGCCGACACGCCAGGCTATGTGGCTCGGGACATCAATTTCCGGGATGCCCTGCGCCAATCCACAGGTACCAGCAGCAGCGACTTTTCAGCCGCAAGCAAGCAACTGAGCCTGAGCAAGTCAAACGCCAGCGGCACTGTCCAGCCGAGACATATCGCTCTGACGGGAAGCGCTGACAGCCAGTTGACCACCACATCAAACCTGAGCTATGTCGCCCAAACCCAGCCCAGTGTGGACAGCAACAGCGTGGACCTTGACCGCGAGCGGGCCAGCTTTGTGGACAACTCGGTACGTTACGAGTCCACCCTGCGCTTCATCAATGGGCAATCCAAGACCCTTCTCAGCGCGATTCAGGGTCAATAACAAATAGCCGCAGGGGAAACACCACCATGTCCATGTTTTCAATATTCAGCGTATCAGGTAGCGCCATCAGCGCCCAGTCGCAGCGACTCAACGTGGTGGCCAGCAACCTGGCCAACGCCGATGCCGTGGCGGGTCCTGACGGACAGGGCTATAAGGCGCGCCAGGTGGTTTTCCAGACCACTCCACTGGGCTCTGATGCCGCAGCCGGTGTCAAAGTCAGCTCGATTCAAGAGAGCAACGAGCCGTTCAAACGGGTGCACAACCCGAATCACCCCTCTGCAGATGCCGAGGGTTATGTCAACTACTCCAATGTCAATCCAGTAGAAGAAATGGTCAACATGATCTCGGCCTCGCGTTCCTACCAGAACAACATCGAAGTCATGAACACCGCCAAATCCCTGCTGCTCAAGACGCTGCAAATGGGTCAATAACACAAGGACACCACCATGCTGACCGGTACCACTGCCTCAACCGTTTCCACCAACTCGACCATTGCCGGCACAACCAGCACTGACAGCACGAGCACCTCAACTTCTGCCATTGACGAAGCGCAAGATATGTTTCTGACACTGCTGGTGGCACAACTGAACAACCAGGACCCGATGAACCCGATGGACAACGCCGAGATGACCAGCCAGATGGCACAGATCAACACGGTTACCGGCATCCAGCAAGTCAACGACACACTCAAGAGCATGGCCGATCAGTTTGCCGCCATGCAGGTGATACAGGGCTCCAACATGGTTGGGCACGAGGTGCTGATTGATGGCAACACCCTGACCGTCAAAGACGGCAAAGCGGGTGGCGCAATTGACCTGAGCGCACAGGCTGAAAGCGTCAAGGTAGAAATTCTGTCCCCCGGTGGTCTGGTCCTCGACACCCTGAACCTCGGTGCCCTGGATGCGGGTCGCCACAACTTCGAGTGGGATGCCTCCAAATACACCGAAAGTGGTAGCCCCACCTTCAAGGTCACCGCCACTTTGGGAGGCAAAGCGATTGACAGCACCAGCATGGCACGTGCCACGGTGAGTTCGGTCAGCAGCGAAGCCGGCGTCATGAAGGTGCAACTGGCCAATGGGACATCCATCGCTTACACCAGCGTCAAGGCCATTCTTTAAACCATCTCCAAGCTAACCAGGAAATTACCATGTCTTTCCAAACCGGACTCTCGGGACTCAATGCCTCCAGCCGCAGCCTGGATGTCATCGGCAACAACATCGCCAACGCCAACACCACTGGCATGAAATCATCGCGCGCCGAGTTTGGCGACCTGGTGGCATCGTCACTGGGGGCCGGCGGTAGCAGCGGACCTGGCATCGGTGTCGCAGTGGACACCATTGCGCAGCAATTCACCCAGGGCAATATCTCGACAACTGGCAACAGCCTGGATGTAGCCATCAACGGGAGTGGCTTCTTTCAGCTTGCCCAAACAGACGGGTCTGCAGCCTACACCCGCGATGGCTCTTTCAAACTTGACAAAGATGGTTACATCATAACCAACAGTGGCGCCAATCTGATGGGCTTGCCCACCGATGCAGACGGTGTGCCCACCAGCGGGACGATTGAAGCATTGAAGCTACCCACCAGTGCACCGATTGCAGCAAAACAAACGGACTCAGTCATGCTGCGCATGAATCTGGATGCCAGGGCAACCCCTGCAGTCGGCGTTGCGGCATCGGTGGGCCCTCCTGCAGTGGCCGCCATTGAGCCGACAGCTCGTTCAACTTACGCCACTTCAGTCAATGTTTACGACTCGCAGGGCGTGGCATCACCCATCACCCTCTACTTTGAAAAAGACGTGGCAGCCAATACCTGGAACGTATTTACCAGCCTTGACACGACTTTATTCCCTTCACCTACGGGTATCTTTCAGATCACTTTTGACACCAGCGGCAAAATAACGGCTCCGGCCTCACCAACCAGCACTGCCGTTCCGCCACTCAACCCCTTGCCCGCTTTCGGCTTTGAGCTACCCGCCGGATCCATCACCTCACTCAACCCAAACGAGTATGTCTCCGGTGCACCCACCGACGGCTTCCTTGATCAGCCCATCATGCTCGACCTGGGCCAAAGCGGCAATGGCGACACCACGGCTGTCACCCAGTACGGCACCAGCTTCGCGGTGGCAGACCTCACACAGGACGGCTACACCGCAGGCGAACTGACCAGTGTGAACATCGGCGAGGACGGCATGATCACAACGCGCTACTCCAATGGTCAAACACAGTCGGGCGGCATGATCACCCTGGCTGATTTTCGCAATGTGCAGGGCTTGTCACCGCTGGGCGGCAATGCCTGGGCCGAGACATTCGCCTCCGGCCAGCCGGTGCAGGGCTCGGCGGCAACTGGGCGTTTCGGTTCGCTGCAATCTGGTGCCCTGGAAGACTCCAACGTAGACCTGACGGCGGAGCTTGTCAATATGATGACCGCACAACGCGCTTACCAGGCCAACGCGCAAACCATCAAGACACAAGACCAGATCATGTCCACTCTGGTCAACCTGCGTTGATGTTCGTCAGCGTGAAACCATTTTGACCGGGAGCGAGCATGGACCGACTGATCTACACCGCCATGACCGGAGCCAATGCTGCTGCGTATCGGCAGGCCGTGCTGTCCAACAACCTGGCCAATGTGTCCACCAATGGCTTTCGGGCCGAACTGTCAACTTATCGGGCTGTTCCGGTGCGCGGCGACGGCTCCACCACCCGTGTCATGGCGCTGGAAGCAACCCCAGGCTTTCTGGAGACTCCCGGCACACCCCAGCGCACCGGCCGCGCCCTGGATGCGATGGCCACTGGCAACGCATGGTTTGCCGTTCAGGGACTCGACGGCACCGAGGCCTACTCCCGCAATGGCTCGTTTGAAGTTGCATCCGATGGCACGCTGAAAACCAGCAATGGTCTGACCGTACTTAGCGATGGCGGCGCCCCCATCAATGTGCCTGCCGGAGGTGAAGTCACGCTAGGCTCGGACGGCACCGTGAGTTCCAAGGTTGGCAAACAGCCTTCCACTGGCATTGGCCGACTCAAGCTGGCCACCCCCACCGCAGAAGACCCGCTCAAGCGCAGCAACGATGGCCTGTTTCGCACCACCTCGGGCGACCCCATGCCCAACGATGCCAACGCCAAGCTGGAGCCCGGCGTGCTTGAGGGCTCAAATGTCAACGCCATCGAGACCATGGTCGGCATGATCCAGTCTGCCCGCCAGTTCGAAGCGCAAACCCGCCTGATGCAAACGGCAGAAGCCGACGACCGCGCCGCCGCTCAACTGCTCAGCTTGCAAGGCTGATATTTTTTAGGACACCACCATGATCAACTCCCTGTGGATTGCCAAGACCGGCATGGAAGCCCAGCAAATGCAGTTGGATGTGATTTCCAACAATCTCGCCAATGTCTCTACCAACGGCTTCAAACGTTCCTCTGCCGTGTTTGAAGACCTGATGTACCAGAACCTGCGCCAGGTGGGAGCCAACAGCACCGAACAGTCAACACTGCCAACCGGCCTGCAAATTGGACTCGGTGTCCGCACGGTGGCTACCAGCCGCTCTTTCGCGCAAGGCAATCTGCTACAAACCAGCAACAAGCTTGATGTTGCGATTCAGGGCGAGGGTTTCTTTCAGGTGACCATGCCGGATGGCACCATCAGCTACACCCGCGACGGCGCGTTTCAGGTCAACTCGGCCGGTGCGCTGGTGACTGCAACCGGCCTGGCCGTCGCCAACGGTGTCACGGTCCCTGCCACTGCAACCTCGGTCACCATTGATGGCAATGGCACGGTGACGGCAGCCATTCCGGGCACCACAACCCCGGCGAGCATTGGCACCATCGCGTTGGCCCGCTTTATCAACCCGGCCGGACTGACGCCTCTGGGCGGCAACCTGTACGCAGAAAGCGCAGCATCGGGCCAGCCGACTGCCGGCACCGCCGGTGCCGACGGCATAGGTACGCTGATGCAGGGCTTTGTTGAAACCTCCAACGTCAACGTGGTAACGGAACTGGTCACCATGATCCAGACCCAGCGTGCTTATGAAATGAACTCAAAAGCCATCCAGACATCCGACCAGATGCTGCAAAAGCTCGCCCAACTCTGAACTTTGAGGTTCATCATGAAGCACCGCAAACAGTATCAAAATAATAGCTATCAGCGCTTGTCCCTATTGGGCTGCACCCTGTTTTTGTCCACAATTTTTGGTGGCTGCTCGTCCTTGCCCCAGACGGTATCGGTGGACTTCAAGGACCACAGCTTGGCTGAGGCCAGCCCGCGGACTGCCCACGTGGCCAAAGGGCCGGCGACTGGCAGCCTGTTCCAGAAAGCGTCGTACCGCCCGGCCTTTGAGGACGCGCGCGCGCGACTGGTC
>DAOSLL010000104.1:0-9647 GCA_035368905.1 Rhodoferax sp. | reverse complement strand
GCGGCGAATCTCGCGCTGATCGGCGCGGCGGTGCTGGCGGTGGTTTATCCGGCCGCAGGCAACCTCGGCGGTGGCGGCTTCATGACGCTGCAGTTGGCCGATGGTCGCAAGACCTTTCTGGACTTTCGCGAAAAGGCACCGCTGGCAGCCACCGCCAACATGTATCTGGACCAGCAAGGCAATGTCATCAAGGGTTTGAGCACCTACGGCCATCTGGCGGTGGCGGTTCCGGGCAGCGTCTCGGGGCTGGAATACGCGCGTGAAAAATATGGCACCAAAAAACGCACCGAGCTGCTCAAACCAGCCATCAGACTAGCGCAATATGGCTTCACCCTGAATCAGGGCGACTTGGCCATCTTGCAGACCGCCACCGATGCGTTTCGCAAAGACCCGGCAAGTGCCGCCCTCTTCCTGAAGCACGGCCAGCCCTGGCAGGCCGGTGACAAGCTGGTGCAAAAAGACCTGGCCGAAACACTGCAGGCCGTCAGCCAGCGCGGTGCGGATGGGTTTTACAAAGGCCCGGTTGCGGCCGCCATTGTCAAGTCAAGTCAAAGTGGCGGCGGCATCATCACCCAGGCTGACCTGGACCAGTACCGCACCCGCGAGTTGGCCCCGGTCGAATGCGATTACCGGGGTTATCACGTCGTCTCGGCACCGCCACCGAGCTCGGGCGGGGTCGTCATCTGCGAAATGCTCAATATTCTGGAAGGCTACCCGCTCAAAGAGCTGGGCTTTCGCTCGGCCCAGTCGGTGCACTACCAGATCGAGGCCATGCGTCATGCCTACGTGGACCGCAACAGTTACCTGGGCGACCCGGATTTCGTCAGCAACCCGGTGGCCCGCTTGACCGACAAGGCCTATGCGGCCCAGATTCGTGCCGTCATCGACCCCGCCAAGGCGGGTGTCTCGAAAGACCTCAAGCCTGGCGTCGAACCACACGAGGGCAGCAACACCACGCATTACTCGATTGCCGACCGCTGGGGCAACGCGGTCGCCGTGACCTACACGCTCAATGACTGGTTTGGTGCCAAGGTCACAGCCCCGGGAACCGGTGTGCTGCTGAACAACGAAATGGACGACTTCACCGCCAAAGTGGGTGTGCCCAACCTGTATGGTCTGGTGCAAGGCGCGGCCAACGCGATTGCCCCCGGCAAGCGGCCCCTGTCGTCGATGAGCCCGACCATCGTCAGCCAGGCGGGCCAGCCGCTGCTGGTGTTGGGCACACCTGGGGGCAGCCGCATCATCACCGCCGTGCTGCACACGCTGCTCAACGTTATCGACTTCGACATGACGCTGCAAGAGGCGGTGGACGCGCCGCGCTTTCACCAGCAGTGGCTGCCGGACCTGACATCGGTGGAAAACTTCGCCTTCTCGCCCGACACCCGCAAGCTGCTGGAAGCGGCCGGTCACAAGCTCGGCCCAGCGCAACCCGCCAACCACATGACCGCCGTGATGATTGGCGCACCGTCGCTCGGAGGCACACCGGTCGGCAAAAACCGCTTTTACGGTGCCAATGATCCGCGCCGCAACACCGGGCTGGCGCTGGGCTACTGAGTTCATGCGTGAACTGGCGGTGCAAGCCATCAGGCAGGGCTGGCCAAGCTGGGGCAATTGCCGGGTGCTTCAGCCTGCAAGCCGGTTTTCAGGCAAAGATGCCGTGCAAATACCACGCCGAAGATGACTGCGCAGCGTCTGCACCCGGCAGGCGCTCGCGGTAAATCCACAGCAGGGCTGAACTGGCACTGCGGGCCACAAAATAGTCGCGCAGGGCCAGACCCGGATTGGCCGGGGACGGCGCGGCTGAACGGCTGTGCGCAACCTTGCCGGGTCCCAAAGCCAGCTCGTCAGACCCGTCTGGCTTGGCTGCATCAGCGTGCAACGGCCACCAACCGGCCTCCAGCCGCTGCGGGCCGCTCAGCAATTTCAGCGGCCCCTGGTAGTGCGGGCGCTGCTGAAACACTGCCAGCTTCAACGGCTCAGCCAGCAGCCAGGTTGGGCATAGTGGGCTGGCCCAGTCACCGGTCAAGCCACTTGTCTGCGCCCGATGTTTTGAACCTTTTTGACCTGTAGCCCTTGTCTTGTTTGCGCTGACAGCTATTGAAGTTATAGTGTCTGTAGCCGCCACCCAGGCTTGTCGGTGTTCTGGCCGGTGGTCGGCACGGGCTTGCAGGCGCAGCACTTTGTCTGGCCCCAGACGTGCGCTCAGGCGCTCGATGGTCTGCGCCAGGCTGTCACCGGGCAATTGTTCTTCGGGCAGCAGGCTGGCACTCTGGCCGACCAGCGCCCGGGTTTCAACCGAGCGCAGGCGCAGCGACTGCACCGGTGCTGCCAGCGTCACCTGCGCCAGCCGCTCAGCCAGCAGGCGCTGCAGATGAGCGGTCTGGGCGCTTGCCTCAGCGGTGCGAACCAGCAGTGCGCCCGCATTGCCGGTGTTGCGCCGCGCGTCCATGGTCCAGCCCAGTTCTATCGCCAGCACGCCCTGCTGGCGCAGTTGCAGCCACACCTGCAATTGCGCCAGCAAGCGGCGTGCGCCAAACAGCATCGCAGGCGCGCTGTCGATGTGGGTGAGTAATTCCAGTCTGGCTTCAAACACCTCGGGCAGCGTCAGCCAGGGATAAACATCAGGCCGCGTACCGTAAGCCTGATCCAGTGCAGCCAGCAGATCAGCCCCAAAACGACGTGCCAAGCCGTCGCGTGGCAGTGCCCGCAACTCGCCCCAGGTGCGGCAGCCGATGCGCCCGAGCGTCGCCAGATGGGGCTGCGCAGCCAGCAGTGCGGACAGCGGCAAAGCATCGGCCGGGGTGCTGCCAGGCTGGGCTGCCAGCAAGCGCCCTAATGCTACCAAAGATGTAGCTCCTCGCGCATATCCGGCAAGGGCTACAGGCTTGTTTGACGTGTAAATGTGGCGCAGCAGGGCAGCCCGGCCACGCCACAGGCGTTCGCTGGCGGACACCTCCAGCAACACCGCATCGGCCAGCAGCGCAACTTTTGGGGTGAATTGCAACGCCCACCAGCCCAGCACGGCCAGGGGCTCGGGCAACGCCGCTTCAGGCTGTGGCTGCAAGGCGATCCAGTGCATGACCCCCCCGGTCGGGCGCAAGATCGCCACACGCAGATCGGGTGTTGCGGTAGCCGTCATCGCGCAAGGCCAGCAGCACGCTCAACGGTGCGTGGCGCGCACGCACGTTGAGCGTCTGCGCCAGCGGCGGGCCACGGCGCTTGAGAACTTGCACCAGCAAGGCATCGGCAGCAAAACCGGCACCATGGTCAACCACAGCCGCACTGGCCGGGCTCTTGATGTCAGTTGGCGCTGGTGCGCAGGCGCTCAGACCAAGGCGCAGCAGCGCAGGTGATGACTCGTCCTGGGCGGTGGCTGGGCGCATCACAAACAGCAGCTTGGCATGCGACTGGGCAGCCAGGTGCAGGCGGCGCAGATGGTCAGCGCGCGCCTTGGGCAACCAGAGCAGCAGGGCATCAACCCCGGCGCAGCGCAAGACCTGCTCGGCGGCCCACAGCCGGTCTGCCAACCCGTCCGCCTTGACCCACAACAAGGCCTGCACATTCAGACCCTGAGCCGCCAAACCCGGCCCAAAGGGAGCATGAGGCGGGCCCACCAGCACCACCGTTTGCCCGAGCCTGCGCAAGGCTGGCAACAGCAAACGCCACTCACACTGCGCGTCTGCTGTTTGCAAAATCTCGCACAGGGCGCCTACCGGCCAGCCACCACCAGGCAACCGGGCATCGAGTTCGGCGTGGCCGCTGGGCAGTGCCGCAGCGTCAGCAGATGCCGAGCGCGCCAGTGCATCGGCACGCCAGACGACAGCGCCAAAATCTTCCAGCAGGGATGAAACAGAACACAAAGCCATGACACAACAGCACCCTCAAAAAGCCATTAGACACCATTTAACTGGATAAATAAACAGTTATTTGAGAGGGTCGCCGGTATCCTCAGGTTTTTTGATCCGGTCGGAATCTAGCCGGGCACATACGCGCGGCATGGCACTGCAGGGTGCTGATAGCAGCGACAACAGGGTCAGCCGATGTACAAGAAGGTCACTCTGACCAAACATCAAAATACCTGTTTCGGTGATCTTGGTCACGTCCCCCAAGTTGGGCACACTTGGATGGCGCTGTGTCAGCAACTCACAGGGGAACGGCTCTATCTCGCTGAAGCCCACTCACTCCCAGCCGAGATCGGCTCATGCGGTGCTTACAGCCTTGATGCCGCTGAACAGGGACAGGAGCCTTATTGCCCGACATCCGGCAGATAGCACTGCCTGCCAACGCCTCCATGCTGATCGTTGGCGTGTCGTAGCGCCGGTGCATGTGCCCGGTCGCATGGGATATGCCCTTGGCAAGTTTGGCCCGGCAGGACTTGCGGTTGCACCCGGCAAGCTGGTACAGGTATGACACTGACGTGCCCGCCACCAGCGCGAACTCCTCCCGCTGGTCAGGGGTCATCGCCCGCAGGATGGCAAGCAGTGGGGTTAGGGGTGCATTGGTTCTCATGCCCCGATTATCGCGTGTTTTCGCATGTTTTTTAGCATTGGCGCAACAACTCACCCCAAGTTTATTTTGAACTGTTTGCGCAAGTGTTGCTCAAACACCTAAAAAGTAGGGGTTCTTACCTAATCATTTTTGTTGCAAAGGCTAACGATTATTGTTACATTTTGCGTAATAAACTTTTCAATTGCGTTCCAATTGCTAAATTATCAGAAAAGAACTTGTAATGAATACGACCGACACCGCTTTACCGGACGACCAAAACCCGCCCACACCACCTAAAAAGAAGTCCAGATACGTCGAACAACGTGAACGCATCAGTGCGGTCCGCCGGGCGAACTTCGCGAAGCTCTGCGATAAAGTCGGCACCAAGGAAATGATGGAAAAAATGGAGTGGGAAACACCGAGTCAACGGAGCCAACTCCTGACGGGCAACAACGGGCGTGCATTCCCCGAGTCGATGGCGCGCAGGATTGAGTGGGCGTTTAGCCTGGAGGTGATGTCTTTGGACAAAGACACGGGCGACGTGCATCCGATGCCGGTCAAGTTTGTGCCTGCTGGCACAAATCCGTTCTCTCAAAATTTTGACGGCAACACACTCGCAACGGCAATGGACATCGTTGGTCAGGTGATTGCCGAAACGAGTACCAAGTTGACTGCTGAAAAGCAGTCAATCTTGTCCCGAGTCGTGTTTGAACTGGTTGGTGTCAACGGATGGAAGATCGACCGTGACCTGATAGGTCTGCTGGTTAACTTGGGTCGGCTATGAGGCTTCTCCTGGTGCCCAGTTGTGGCACTTGCACCCAGCACCATCCGGCCCGTGTGGTGCGTCGGGGTGGCGGCTGCAGTTGCGTCGGGGTGCTGTCGGGTGGCACTTTTGGTGTTGACCGCCTGGAGGCTGTGTGGGCCTGCGGCAAGCCTGACATGTTCAACAGCAACCCCAGGGGTGCGCAATTCACCTGGTGTTGTGCCAGTCCATGAACCGGACAGCACCGTTTGACACCCAGCCAGCCGCTGGCGCGAATGGGTGGCCTGATTGGCCGCGCCAGCGCGTGGCGGCCATCCAGGCATTGGCCAGTCTGAAAGGCCAAAAAAAGACCCCCCGAAGCCGTTAGGCGACGGGGGGTTCAACTCTCAAGGAAGCAACTCATTCGACAATAAGCTGCAGACGCTACGGCCTGCAGCAACCAACCCGATCAACGGCCGTAAGCGGCCTCTCCGTGGGACGTGATGTCCAGACCTTCACGTTCGCCTTCTTCGCTGACACGCAGGCCAATCGTCATGTCAACAATCTTGTAGGCCACCACCGACACCAGGCCAGACCAGACAACGGTTATCAACACGGCCTTGGTCTGAATCCAGACCTGGCTGGCAATCGAGTAATCAGCGGCGCTCACCATCGACACGGTCACCCAGTCGGCAACAAAGCCAGGGCCACCGAGGGCCGGGCTGTTGAAGACACCGGTCAGGATCGCACCCAAAATGCCGCAGACACCGTGGACACCAAAGACATCGAGCGAGTCGTCAGCACCAAGCAGTTTCTTCAGGCCGTTGACACCCCACAAACCGGCAAAACCAGCCAGCAAGCCAATCACCAGCGCGCCACCGATACCGACATTGCCGCAAGCCGGCGTGATCGCCACCAGACCGGCGACACAGCCAGAAGCCGCACCGAGCATCGAGGCTTTGCCCTTCATCAAGGCTTCACCGATACACCAGGACAGCACGGCAGCAGCGGTTGCCAGGAAGGTGTTGACAAATGCCAGTGCGGCAAAACCGTTGGCTTCAAGGGCCGAGCCTGCGTTAAAGCCAAACCAGCCGACCCACAGCAGTGCAGCACCGACCATCGTCAAGGTCAGGCTGTGAGGCGCCATCGATTCCTTGCCGTAACCAATGCGCTTGCCAACCATGTAAGCACCCACCAGGCCGGCCACGGCAGCGTTGATGTGCACCACCGTGCCGCCGGCAAAGTCAAGCGCACCGGACTGCCAGAGGTAACCGGCCTTGCCGGTCATGGCATCAACCACATCTTTGGTGGCGTAAGCATCCGGACCCATCCAGAACCAGACCATGTGGGCAATCGGTGCGTAGCTGAAGGTGAACCACAGCAGCGCGAACATCAGCACGGCAGAGAACTTCATGCGCTCGGCAAAGGCCCCGACAATCAGGCAGCAGGTGATGGCAGCAAAGCTGGCCTGGAACACGGCAAACACGATTTCCGGGATATAGACCCCCTTGCTGAACGTCGCCGCGTTGGCAAAAGTGCCAGCCGCGTTGTCCCAGACACCAGCCATGAACAGCCGGTCAAAGCCGCCAAAGAACGCGTTGCCCTCGGTAAACGCCAGGCTGTAGCCGTAGATGAACCACAGCACCACGACCATGGAAAAAGTGACCATCACCTGCATCAGGATGGAAAGCATGTTCTTGCTGCGTACCAGGCCACCGTAAAAAAGGGCCAGACCCGGTATCGACATCATGATCACCAGCAGGGTGGACACCATCATCCAGGAGGTGTCGCCCTTGTTGGGAACCGGCACCGGGGCAGCGGCAGCCGGGGCTGATGCGGCGACCGTGGCGCTGGCCATTGCCGGTGCATCGGCGGCTTTGACTTCCGATGTGGCAGGTGCCGCAGCCGAAGCTGCCAATGTGGCTGGCGCGGCTTCAGAGGCCGCAGGCGCTTGCGCCATGGTGGCGCTGCTGCCAAGCAGCAGCCCAATGCCCAACGCGAGGGATGCGAGTAGTTTTTTCATGTGATTTCCAATTGGGGTGCTGGATTGAAGGGTCAAACCGGCGGTTGTTTACAAGGCTTCCTTGCCGGTCTCGCCGGTGCGGATGCGGATGACTTGCTCGACCGGGTAGACAAAAATCTTGCCGTCTCCGATCTTGCCGGTGCGCGCGGCACCCTCGATGGACTCGATCACCTGGTCCACCAGTTCGTCAGCCACTGCGGCTTCGATCTTCACCTTGGGCAAAAAATCGACCACGTATTCAGCACCACGGTACAGCTCGGTGTGACCCTTTTGGCGACCAAAGCCCTTGACTTCGGTAACCGTAATACCCTGCACGCCGATGGAGGACAGCGCTTCGCGCACCTCATCGAGCTTGAAAGGTTTGATGATGGCAGTGACAAGTTTCATGATTTCTCCAAGGCGTGGGCAGACAAATGGGTAGTGGGTGATTTCAATGGCATGGATATCTCCAACGATGCGATAGGTAAGGCGGTAAAGCAGGGTTCGTGCCACACATGCTGGAAGCCTGCATTCCTGGAAAGACCCCACGCACCATCCGGTTTGCAGTAAGATATCTGTACAAATAAACAGTATGCACCTTGCTGGTGCATCAAATTGAAGGGGCACCGATGGCTGCGCACCTTTTTAGCGAGGATGAGCGTATGAGTCTGTCTTTGGTTCAAAGTCGAGCCCTGCTGGGGCTTGAAGCTGCCGCAGTCACGGTCGAGGTCCACCTGGCCAACGGACTGCCCAGCTTTACCCTGGTGGGTCTGGCAGATGTGGAGGTGAAAGAAGCGCGTGAGCGGGTGCGCTCCGCCATTCAAAACTCAGGGCTGGAATTCCCCAACAACAAACGCATCATCGTCAACCTGGCCCCGGCCGATCTGCCCAAAGACTCCGGTCGCTTTGATTTGCCCATTGCGCTGGGCATTCTGGCGGCAAGTGGACAGATCGACACTCAGGCGCTGGCAGGCTTCGAGTTTGCCGGCGAGTTGTCTCTGTCGGGCGAACTGCGGCCGGTGCGCGGTGCCTTGGCCATGAGCCTGGCCCTGCATGCCGAGCAGGTGGTGACGCAACTGGTGTTGCCGCCCGATAGCGCCGAAGAAGCCGCGCTGGTGCCTACTGCACAGGTGTTTCGGGCGCGCCATTTGCTCGACGTGGTGCAGCATTTTTTGCCAACACCGGTGGCTGCGGCTGCGCCATCCGACGGCTGGACGCGCATCCAGACCACGCCACGGGTACAGACCGCGCAATACCCTGATCTGGCCGATGTGAAAGGGCAGTTGGGTGCCAAACGCGCACTGGAAATAGCCGCAGCGGGTGGCCACAGCCTGCTGATGATGGGGCCGCCAGGCTCGGGCAAGTCGATGCTGGCACAGCGTTTTGCCGGCTTGCTGCCACCGATGACCACCGATGAGGCGTTGCAAAGTGCCGCTGTGGCCAGCCTGGGTGGCCGCTTTTCGCTGGACAAATGGGCGCAGCGGCCAACCTGCCATCCGCACCACACCGCCAGCGCGGTGGCGTTGGTCGGTGGTGGGTCGCCGCCGAGGCCGGGTGAAATCTCGCTGGCGCACCATGGGGTGCTGTTTCTGGACGAATTGCCAGAATTCCCCCGGGCCGCGCTGGAAGCGCTGCGAGAGCCGCTGGAGTCGGGCAGCATCACCATCTCGCGGGCCGCACGGCGCAGCGATTTTCCGGCGCGTTTTCAGTTGATTGGTGCCATGAATCCCTGTCCGTGCGGCTATCTGGGTTCAACCCAAAAGGCCTGCCGCTGCACGCCAGACCAAGTCGCACGCTACCAGAGCAAGCTCAGCGGACCGTTGGTGGACCGCATTGACTTGCATGTTGAAGTGCCTGCGGTCGGGCCCGGCGAACTGTTGCAGGCGCCAGCGGGTGAGTCCAGCGCGGCCATTCAGGCGCGTTGCACCGCCGCGCGCGAACGTTCGATTGCCCGCCAGGGCAAGACCAACCAGGCGCTGCAAGGCCAGGAGATCGATCAGTTTGTGCTGCTCGATGAGGCTGCCGCCAAGTTCTTGAATGTGGCCGCGGCACGGCTGGGCTGGTCAGCCCGCAGCACGCACCGGGCGCTGAAGGTGGCGCGCACCATTGCCGACCTGGTCGGTGCCAGCACCACGCAAATGACCCATGTGGCCGAGGCCATGCAGTACCGCCGCGCGCTGCGCACAAGTTAAACCTTGATTCCTCAGTTGGACGCTTGTTTTCAGCAGTAAGTCCTTATGAGCATTTACTTTTTTAACTTCGATGGAGTTCACCCATCGGGTGACAGCGCTACGCACCCGATTGAACCACTGGCAACGCGCCTGGGGGCGTTGCTCCTCCTAGCGGGCAGGAGCCCACGTCGTCGTCGCGCCTACCCAGACGCGCCGCCAGCGACCCACTCGGGCGCGTCCAACT
>DAOSLL010000103.1:0-9653 GCA_035368905.1 Rhodoferax sp. | reverse complement strand
GATCGGACACTGCGCAGACCGGTTTTGGATTCGAGGACTGGCAATGGAATCTGGAAACAATCTCCAAAGGTGCCAGGCACGTGAGTGCATTGAAAACGGCTCATTATTACAGACGAAAAGTTTCTTCGATGCTTACCGGGATGGTGGCATCAGGGGCTTTGATTCGGCCGACAGCATTTTTTGACCATCCAGAGCGGTGGAACATCAGATTGCGGTCCCACGCTTCGCCCGCCTTGACGCAGGTGCCGGATGCCCAAGAGCAGGTGATGCCCCAATGGGCGGTGCAAGGGTTTCGCAATTTGGCAGAAATTGAGCCAAGCCTGAACCCGACCACTGAGTTTCTGGACAAGTTCTTTGTGTACCTCCATCCATTTGATCTGGCACCGGGTGAACTCTATCAAAAAGCTGTGTCTTTCATTGGCGCCTATGAGCCAGACGTTATTTGCCTGCTGCCATGGCTTTGCTGGGGCGCAGCAGACGACGCGGCGTGGCAGCGGCTTTTTTCCGAACATTCAGCAGGCAAGAAGGTGCTTGTGATTTCGAGTTCATGCGATGACTCGACGCTCAACAAAGACGTTCCAGAATCTTATCGCTTGCTTGAGTTTGGAGCACTTTCCCAGAGTTTTTCCGAGAGCAACCGAATCGTGGTGCTGGCACGACTTATCCTGCAGTCAACTGCCTCTGAAATACATGTCATCAATTCCCCGGTTGGATGGGAAGTGGTAAAGCGTCATGGTAAGTCGTTCATTGCAACAGGAAAAAAAATTTACGCGAGTGTGCATAGCGTGGATTCAGATTCAAGTGAAGCAGTAGAGTTTCACACAAGAGAAATTACGCAATGCTTGCAAGAAAGTGATGCAGGAAGCGAAGCAGCCAAATTGCAAATCGAAGCTTGGGAAACCTTGGCGTTGAAGTATGCAGTTGCGCAAGAGCAAGAGCAAGAGCAAGAGCATGAACATGAACAGAACCAACCTGATGAGGCGTTGACAGTTGATCAACCGATAATTGGTAACAAAAATTCTCGTATAGCCGCCCGTGCAAAGCGTCTTCTTTCGCGAGTGTTGGGTAAGCAGGGGTAGTTGCCAGATCCAAACGAAATACCATTTGCCCGATCAAACATCGTGCACAGGTGCAATAGCGACCTATTGATAACGCAAGCCACCTTAATAGTTTTCAAGAATTGGAAATTGACACCCTCTGAAATGAAAATAATAAGGATTTATGTGATCAATTTCGGTTTTTGATTAAGCCTGTCAATACACAAGGCCAAGATAAAGCACTTCAACCTGGTTTCATTTGGAAGCGACCGAGTGGGCCGCTGGCATCGCGACCAGGCGCGACGACGCAGCGGGCGCCTGAGTGCACGTGGTCCTGGCGGACGAGGGAAGGCATAACGACCCCAGCGTGTTGCCAGTGGCTCAGGCGGTTGCGTAGCGCTGTCACCCATTGGGCGAACCCCAACGAAGCTGAAAAAAATCAATATTCATGAGAGCTTACAGATGAAACAGGCGGTCAACGGAGGAATCTCGGTTCAAGCCGTTCAAACCTGCACAGGCAAGTTTGGAGCCGCAGCTTTCGCCCCACCCAGCCGCGCTGCCAGCGGGGCATTCGGGCGTGTCGGACGGAGGAATCCAGGATCATTGGCAATCATTGGCAATGACGGCGTGATCAAAATGACGGGTCCAAACGGTTGCATTGCCACCATAGGTTTCAGACATCTTATCCAAATTGTGGTCGGCTCATTTGTATTGCTTACTGCGCAATCCTCAGATTAACGGGATAAATCGATGCAAAATAAATTGATGATTTTTGATAAACGATTCGAAGTTGACGCAATTTGCATGCGAAATTTCTTGTTTATTTTTGCGTTTGCGATACTGGCAAAAGGGCCTGTTATTTTTCGAGGATATGCGATTGACGATTATTTTATCGCATCCGGCGTTGATTCAACAAGTTTGGCATTTGTTAAATCTCAAGGGCGTTACATTTCAGCGGGAATAATGTGGATATTTAGCTCACTTGGTACAAATGTCAATGATATGTACTTTTCATTGGGCTTGATAACATTATTTTTGTATTCAGTCTTTCTTGTATCAATTTTCCGATTTGTCGGGATGTCGAATTCACCAGCAGCAGGTCTGGTTGGGGCCATCATGGTCGCGCATCCATACTTGACTGAGATATTTACCTTTCGAATGGTATTGCCATATTACTGTGTTGCGCTTCTGTTTTCTATAGTGGCACTTGAAGCTTTGATGAGGGATCCTGCAGCGTGGAGCTCGCGATTATCAGCATCAGTGGCAACGCTTGCGATGCTTCTTACTTATCAAGTTTTTCTGAATTATTTGACTGTTACAGTTATCTTCGCTTTTGTTTGCGGTCTGGTTTTAAATGGAAAAGGCGATTCATCGGAAAAAAGTAGTATTTATAACTTGCGAGCAATAAACTTGGCAGTTATTATTCTCATTTCTTCTGTTGTTTTGATTGTTATTATTCGATCAGCTAATAGTTTGGGTCTGGCTGGCGTCGACAACAGAACCAGCTTTATCGCTTTAGGCGAGTTACCTGAGCGTTTAACAGAGTTATCGTCAACCTTGATGAAAATTTATTGGATTGCTGAGCCTATTTTTTCAGGATGGTTAAAGGTGTTGGTTGCCCTGACGCTTGTCTTATCACTCGGCATTATTTTCAGGAAGTTGTTTGTAGAAAAAGTCAAAAAAAATATATTTTTTGTATTTGTGGCAATCGTGTTGCTCATTCCTGCTTCAATAGGTGTCATTATTGTATCGAAAGACTGGTGGCCCGTTCCCCGCGTTCTTGCGCACGCAAGTATTATTGTCGGACTTGTTTTTTTACTGGCGGATGAATGTATTCAAAGTTCAACCAGCCGTTTTGTTAAATTTCCGATCTTTGTTTCCAGGATTGTTATTCTTTTCGGGTTTGTGTTGCTAAGCAATCAAATTCTTGCTGATCAAGACAAAGTCAATCGTTGGGATAGAATGATGGCAAATAGAATAATTTTGCGCCTTGAAATGAATCCTAATTTTGATGATGTCAAATTTATTCATATCAGCGGAGGTCCATGGGTATATCCGAAAAAGCTGAGAACTGTGCAAGGCGATATGAATATATCAGCCTTATCGATGCCTTACGCCAAAAGTGGCTTGCTATCAGAGGTTTCGGGATATGATTTTAAATGGGCAAGAACTGCTAGGGAGGCTATTGGGGATGCCTACTGTGCGGCCAATCAGACTTGGCCGCACCCAGATTCAGTAACTGTCAAAGATGACTTGGCGATTGTTTGTTTGAGGAAGTAGCCACTACTTCAGTGTATTGGTGGCCACTTTGCAAATTGACTTCGGTAACGAGGCTTGGTGCACATCGGCCCGTAATTTGTTTTTCCAAATCCATTTCCAAATCGTCCATGTCGTTGTTGTCTCGCCTTGCCTTGCGCTTGCAAGGTATGCGCCAAGGTGCCTTGACACGGATGACTTTGAAATGGAATGAGGTGCAGCTTCCAAACCCGAATTTCCGGTTTTGGGATGCGACGCAATCAATGCACATCGCCGACCATTTGAAAACCAGTCAGGCGCAAGCGCTGTATCCTGATTGCAGTAGTGCGTTGGATCAATGGCCTCATTTTGACGAGCTAAGTGGCCGTTTTTTTTTGCTGCCGATAAGGGTAAGCCGCAAGAATATTTTTGAGTTTGGTGGCAATCAGTTGTGGCTTGTTTCCCGCAGCCGCTAACGGATGCAGGTGGCGCTCATGAGTTGCACCCGCTCGCGGGCTTGCCGACTGTGGCGCTTGCTTGATGTCTGGTTACGAGCAGCGTCGCCACCCGATGTCCGCTGCAATGACGGCCTTCGAGGCGTTGTGGTATTTCATTGACCGTGACGGTTTGCGGCAACAAGATCAGCGAGAGATCAGCCAGTGATCGGCAATCAGGCCGATATGTCAGAAATTCTCAGTAGGCAAAAATCCCCCAACTTGCGTTATCCGTCGAACGCCTTGGCCATCCGGCTTGGTGTGCCCGGTAGTCTGTTTTTGGTTGACCGACGGGTTGCTTGATCTTGCGGCCATTCAAACGCAGGCCAGGCTGACATCGGCTTGCCCCTGGCTTTCCAGCCAGAAGCGTTGCAGCAGATTGCCCAGCACCAGAGTGCGGTAACCGCTGCTGGCGCGCATGTCTGATATCGGCGCAAATTCGCCACGCAAGGTGGTCTTGGCCTTGTCCACCAAGGCCTGAGTCCAGACCTGGCCAGTCAATGTGGCCTCGGTCTGGCGTGCCCGCACCGGCATTGCGGCAACACCGCCAACACCGATCGACACGCAGTCAAGCTGGCCGTCGTGCAGCTCGATGCGCAGCGCCAGACAGACCGCAGAAATATCGTCCTCCTGGCGCTTGGTGACTTTATAGACACGCAAGAACTCGTTGGCCGTCGGGCGCGGCACCTTGATGTGCGTCAGCACTTCGTCGCTGGCGATGACGTTTTGCCGGTAGCCGGTGTAGAGCGCCTCCAGCGCCAGCTCGCGGCTGCCGCGCACGCTGGCCAGCACCACCCTGGCATGCAGTGCAATCAGCAGGGGCATTGAGTCGCCAATCGGCGAGCCATTGGCAACATTGCCGCCGAGCGTGCCCGAGTTGCGCACTGGCAGGCCGGCAAAACGCTGCATGAAGCTCTGCAACTGCGGGCGCTCGATCAGCAGCGCGGCGAACGCATCGGTGAGTGTTGCCGCCGCGCCGATGCTCAGGGTGTTGGCATCCTGGCTGATGGCGCGCAGTTCGGCCACCTGCGACAAGTCCAGCACGCTTGCAAAATCCTGGTGCAGCTTGTTGATCCACAGCCCCACATCGGTGCATCCGGCCACGATTTGCGCCTTGGGGTCGGCCGCCCGCAACGTCAATAATGCCGCCAGGGTTTTTGGAGATTGATATGACAAATCAGCCTCTAGCCCTTGTCCTGTATGCGCAATAAGCTCCAGTTTTGATAGTATTTCGGCTTCTGCCGGCAACATCGGTGGCAGACTGGCCATTTGCTGTGCCGCGTCCAGAATCGGCCGGTAGCCGGTGCAGCGGCACAGGTTGCCTGAGAGCGCTTGCTGTGCCTGTTCCCGGCTGACCGGCTGGCCCTTGCAGACCTGGTTCTGGTACAGGCCAAATAGGCTCATGGCAAAACCCGGCGTGCAAAAGCCGCATTGGCTGGCGTGGTTTTGCAGCAACGCTTGTTGCACTGGGTGTGGCGTGCCGTCAGTTGCGGCAATGTCCTGCGCAGTCCACAGGGCCATGCCATGCACCGAATGGGCCAAGCGGATGCAGGCGTTGATCGCGCTGTATCTGATGTGCCCGTCCTGTCGTTCGCCCAGCACCACGGTGCAGGCACCGCAATCACCTTCGTTGCAGCCCTCTTTGGTGGCAGTCAGCCCCAGGTCTTCGCGCAGTACCTGCAGCAGGGTGCGGGTGGCGGGCACCTCGCGCAACGAGACAACGGCGTTGCGGTGGACAAATTCAAGCACAGGGTGATGCATGGTCGGCCTAATTAAAAAGGACAATGGTAAACAATGCCGTCACCGCAAGTTTCCTGCCACGATGGCATCTTATTTGCTTTGAAGCATACCAGTTGGTGCAGATTCAGTTTCAGTTTCGTTGAGAATGGAGTCTGGTACAAACTGTTTACCGGCCTGATGAAACAACTCGAGTCACCCACCCGCCCATGAGCCCGCCAAGACTGCAACTCTCCGGCATCACCAAGCGCTACCCCAGCGTGGTGGCCAATAGCGATGTGTCGCTAACCGTTTTGCCGGGTGAAACCCATGCGGTGCTGGGTGAAAACGGTGCCGGCAAATCGACCCTGATGAAAATCATTTATGGATCGGTCAAACCCGATGAGGGCAGGGTGCTGTTCAATGGTCAGCTTGTCCACATCAAAAACCCACAGGAGGCGCGTGCCCTGGGCATCAGCATGGTGTTCCAGCATTTCAGCCTGTTTGACACCATTACCGTGGCTGAAAACGTCTGGCTGGGTTTGAGCAAGACCCTGAGCCTGCTTGATGTCACCCGCAGCATCGAGTCCAAGGCCACTGAATACGGCCTTGACATCGACCCGCAGCGCCCGGTGCATACCTTGAGCGTGGGTGAAATGCAACGCGTCGAAATCATCCGCGCACTGTTGACCAACCCGCAACTGCTGATTCTGGACGAGCCGACATCGGTGTTGACCCCGCAGGCGGTCGAGAAACTGTTTGTGGTGCTGAAAAAGCTCGCCAGCGAGGGCTGCAGCATTTTGTACATCAGCCACAAGCTGCATGAAATCCGTGAACTGTGCAACGCCTGCACGGTTTTGCGGGGTGGCCGGGTTACCGGGGTCTGCAACCCGTCACAAGAGAGCAACGCATCACTGTCCAAAATGATGATTGGTGCCGAGCCACCACAGCTTACCCACCGCGCCCAGGAGCCCGGCGCGTCGGTGTTACGGGTGGCCAACCTGATCCTGCCACGGGAAGACCAGTTTGGCGTTGATCTTGAAGCCATTTCGTTTGAAGTGCGCTCGGGTGAAGTGGTCGGCATCGCCGGGGTGTCGGGCAATGGCCAAAAAGAATTGCTGTGCGCGCTGTCAGGCGAAGATGTCCGCGCTGCAGCGGGCACAGTGCGCATTGGCCGCATTGACGTGTCGAAGCTGCACCCGGGCCGACGGCGCAGGCTCGGTTTGTATTTTGTGCCTGAAGAACGTCTGGGCCGAGGGGCCGTGCCGACCTTGTCACTGGCGCACAACCTGTTGCTGACGCGCCAGGAGGCAATTGCTTACCGGGGTTTTTTGGGCGGCTGGATTCGCGTCAAACAACTGGAGGCGCAGGCCGCCGGCATCATTGCCCGTTTCAAGGTCAAGGCCGGTGGGCCGCGATCACTGGCCCGTTCGCTGTCGGGTGGCAATTTGCAAAAGTTCATCGTTGGGCGCGAAATTGATGCCAACCCCAAGCTGTTCATCGTCTCGCAAACGACCTGGGGGGTCGATGTTGGCGCGGCGGCGCAGATTCGCGGCGAAATCCTGGCGCTGCGCGATGCCGGTTGCGCCGTGCTGGTGGTCAGTGAAGAGCTTGACGAGCTGTTTGAAGTGTCTGACCGCCTGCATGTGATTGCCCGCGGCCAGTTGTCGCCCTCGGTGGCGACGGCGCTGGCCACGGTGGAACAAATTGGTGAATGGATGAGCGGCTTGTGGGACCACTCGGTGCAGGCGCACTTGGGGGCAAAAGCTGGCCTGGTGGATGGCGCGCAGGAGGCCGATCATGCTCAAGCTTGAAGCGCGCGCCGAGCCGTCTGGTGCCTGGACCTACGCGTCGCCGCTGCTGGCGCTTGGTCTGACAGTGATCGTTGGCGTGCTGATGTTTACCGCGCTGGGAAAAGACCCACTGCGTGGACTGGAGATGTTTTTCTGGTTGCCGATCAAAAGCGGCTATCCCTGGGGTGAGTTGCTGGTCAAGGCGACACCGCTGCTGATCATTGCGCTGGGGCTGGCTGTGTGCTTCAGGTCCAACGTCTGGAACATCGGGGCCGAGGGGCAGTACATCATCGGGGCCATTGCTGCCACTGGCGTGGCGCTGCTGGCTGATGGCCAGTCAAGCCGATGGCTGGTGCTGGCGGTCATGCTGGCCGGTGTGGTGGGCGGCATGGCGTGGGCCGGTATCACGGCTTTGCTGCGTGACCGTTTTAATGCCAATGAAATTCTGGTCAGCCTGATGCTGGTGTACGTGGCGGTGCAGGTCTTGAGCTACCTGGTCGGCGGACCGTGGAAAGACCCGATGGGCTTCAATTTTCCGCAAAGCAAGAATTTCGAGGCGGTGGCGCGCATCCCGCGCCTGTTTGACGGCTCGCGCGTCAGCATTGGGGTGCTGCTGGCCACGGCCGGTGTCGTCGGCCTGTGGGTGTTCTTGTTTCGTACCCGCACCGGTTTTTCCTTGCAGGTGGGCGGGCTGGCACCGGCGGCAGCGCGGTATGCCGGTTTTTCGTCGCGCCGGGCGCTGTGGGCGGCGCTGCTGATCTCGGGTGGTGCGGCCGGGTTGGCCGGTGCGCTGGAAGTCGCCGGGCCGATTGGTCAGCTCACCCCCTATGTGCCGGCCGGCTATGGCTTTGCCGCCATCATCGTCGCCTACGTTGGGCGGCTGCACCCGATTGGTATGGTGCTGTCCGCCATATTGATGAGCATGTTTTACATCGGCGGTGAAATGGCGCAGTCTCGCCTGGGCCTGACCAAATCACTGACGGGTGTGTTTCAGGGTCTGCTGTTGTTTAGCCTGCTGGCTTGCGACACCCTGGTCAATTACCGCCTGATATGGCGAAAGGGTTGAGGTAAGCCATGGAATCTTATGCCTTGCTGCTGGCCGCCACGCTCAATGCGGGCACGGTGCTGGCGATTGCCTCGCTGGGCTTGCTGATCAACGAAAAGGTCGGCATCGTCAACCTCGGTGCCGAGGGCATGATGCTGTGCGCCGCGATTGCCGGTTTTGCCACCGTCGTCAGCACCGGCAGCGACTGGCTCGGTTTTGCCGCAGGCATGGCCGTTGGTGCCGCGCTGGCGGCGGTTTTTGGTCTGCTGGTGATCTGGCTCAACACCAACCAATACGCCACTGGTCTGGCGTTAACCCTGTTTGGCACCGGTTTTTCTGCCTTTGTCGGCACCGGTTTTGTACAGGCCAAAATTCCCGAGCGCAGCAGTTTTGCCGTGCCTTACTTGTCAGACATCCCGCTGGTTGGCCCAGCATTGTTTCGGCACCACCCGCTGGTTTATCTGACCGTGGTGCTGGCACTGCTGCTGATTTTTTTCATGTACCGAACGCGCAGCGGTTTGATCATGCGCAGCGTGGGGGAAAGCCCAGAGTCGGCGCACGCACTAGGTTACCCGGTGCGTCGCATCCGCCTGCTGGCAGTGGTGGCAGGTGGGGCACTATGTGGTCTGGCAGGGGCCTATATTTCTGTCATTTATACCCCGTTGTGGGTTGAGGGCATGGTGGCTGGCAAGGGCTGGATTGCGCTGGCCTTGACCACTTTTGCGACCTGGCGACCGGCACGGGTTTTGCTGGGTGCCTATTTGTTCGGTGGTGTCACGATGCTGCAGTTTCACTTGCAAGGCATTGGTGTCGATGTGCCAAGCCAGTTCTTGAGCATGTTGCCCTACATTGCCACGATCGTGGTGCTGGCCCTTATTTCGCGCAACCCGCAATGGATTCGCGTCAACATGCCGGCATCAATCGGCAAGCCGTTTTATCCGGGGGCATAAGGCCGATGAGCTTTAACGTGAAACAACGAGCAATCGACCAATTTATGTTCAATAATTTTGAACGAAGAAGTTTTTCATGATGCGGGGTGGCCGTCTCGGCCATGAAAGTTAGTTGAGTTTGGTGAGTGGGTTGTTTGAAGTGTCGGTACGCGCGCGCATGTCCAGCGTGCAGGCAGTTGTGTTTCAACTGGCTCAGAGCAACCCGAAAAAGACTGAATTGCTTCGATCCGTCTGGGGATCGCCTGTTCAATAGTCTTGCAGCATGTCGCGCTCAATATCCATGTTGGCGACGGGCTGATCTGATGGATGCTGGTGCCGATGACCCCATCAGCGCTTGCCGGTCAACTCTCCCATTTGAAGTCAATCGGACTGATCAAAAAGGT
>DAOSLL010000102.1:0-9657 GCA_035368905.1 Rhodoferax sp. | reverse complement strand
TGGTCACCATGCGCGGCATCAACGAAGCCTCAGGCAAGATTGCCGACATCATCAGTGTGATTGACGGCATTGCCTTTCAGACCAACATTCTGGCCTTGAACGCTGCCGTTGAGGCCGCCCGCGCCGGTGAACAGGGGCGTGGCTTTGCCGTGGTGGCCAGTGAAGTGCGTGCCCTGGCGAGCCGCAGCGCTGAAGCAGCCAAAGAAATCAAGACCCTGATCAACGCCAGTGTCGAGCGGGTGGCACAGGGCACCAGCCAGGTCGATCAAGCTGGCACCACCATGCAGGAAGTGGTGGCCGCCATCAAACGTGTCACAGACATCATGGCTGAAATCAGTGCCGCCAGCAGCGAGCAAAGTCTGGGCGTCAGCCAGGTCGGTGCAGCGGTGACGGAAATGGACCAGGTGACCCAGCAAAACGCGGCGCTGGTGGAACAAATGGCAGCCGCCGCCAGCAGCCTGATGTCGCAGGCCAACCAGTTGGTCGAGACGGTGGCGGTGTTCAAGCTGTCCGCAGAGGACGCAGTGCCGCATGGGGTGGCGCCTTCCCCAGTGGCAAGCCGTTCCTCGGGCACCCAGAACCAGCCGTTTAACGGTCGTGAAAAGCGCTTCGCCAGTGGCCCGAAAGCGGCGGCTGTCACCGCCCCGGCGATGGCCCTGGCACCTGTGCGCAAGCCGTCGGCCCAAGCTGCCCAGGCGGAAGGCGACTGGACCAGCTTTTAAACCGTAACACGGGTCAATCATTCAAGCGCATCCCGAACATGAACCAGCAACACGCTCAACACCCATCGCAGCCAGCAACCCTGTGGGATGCCGTCGATGCACTCAATGGCCTGCGTGACGCTTTGGTCGAACTCGCGCTGGAGCTGCACGACTTGCAGTTTGAACTGGAGGATGACAGGTACCAGGCCGCCCGCGAACGCGCCTTGCTGTATGTTGCAAACGCCCGTAGCGGCAATGCCCCCAGGAGGGAGTCATGAGCACCAAGTCAGGCTACCGCGTGATGGTGGTGGATGACCGGCCCGAGAACATCTATCTGATGCAGGCGATTCTGAGCCCGGCCGGGTATGAGGTTGTGGTGACTACTAGTGGGGAAGCGGCGCTGCGGCTGGCCCAGGCTTCAGCGCCGGACCTTATCTTGCTGGATGTATTGATGCCCGAGATGGATGGCTACGCCGTCTGCAGCCGCCTCAAGCAGATGGAAGTAACCCGGCAGATACCGGTCATTTTTGTCACTGCGGTCGATGACACTGAGGCCGAGGCGCGAAGTTTTGCGCTGGGTGCAGCCGACTACATCACCAAGCCAGTCAAACTGTCGCGGGTGCTGGCAAGGGTCAAGACCCACATTGCGCTGTACCGGCAGCAGCAAAGCCTGCAGGGCATGTTCCATGATGTGATCGAACTGGCCCCCGATGCCATGCTGCTGTCGGATGCTCAAGGCCAGATCGTGCGCATCAATGCACAAGCCGAGCAGTTGTTTGGCTACACCCGGCAAGAATTGGTCGGCCAGGCTATTGAGGTGTTGTTGCCCAAGCACCTGCGCGAAAAACACCCGGTATTGCGTGATGGCTTTACCACAGCGCCGATGGCACGACGCATGTCGTCGGATGTGCAGGCAAGGCGCAAGGATGGCAGCAACTGTGAAGTGGCCGTGACCCTGAACCAGATTCAGACCGCAGACGATGCCTTGATTGTCAGCGCCTTTCGCGACATTGGCTGGCGCAAAGCCGCCGAGACCGACCTGCGCATTGCCGCTGCCGCCTTTGAGTCGCAAGATGGGGTGGTCGTCACCGACCTAGATGACATGATTTTGCGCAGCAACCAGGCATTTTCCAGAATCTCCGGCTACAGCGCCGAAGAAGCGCTCGGGCGCAAGATGAACTTCCTGAAGTCAGATCGTCACGGTGACGATTTTTATCGCGCCATGTGGCAAGCGGTGATTCAGGACGGCGTCTGGCACGGGGAAATCTGGAACCGCCACAAGTCTGGTGAGGTGCATCCGCACTGGCTGACCATCTCGGCCGTCAAGGACGCGCAGGGCCAGGTTACCCACTATGTTGGCACCTACACCGACTATACCGAACGGCACGCCGCCGAGGAGCAACTGCGCATTGCAGCGGTCGCCTTCGAGTCGCAGGAATGCATGATGGTGACCGATGCCAACAAGGTGATTCTGCGCGTCAATCGGGCCTTTGCCGACGTCACCGGTTTCAGCCCGGAAGAACTGGTGGGACAGACACCGAGGATGCTTCAGTCAGGTCGGCACGATGAAGATTTTTACCGCGACATGACAGAGTCGATTGACCGCACTGGTGGCTGGCAGGGCGAAATTTGGGACCGGCACAAAAACGGCGAAGTTTTTCCCAAGTGGCTGAGCATCTCGGCGGTCAAAGACGCGGGCGGTGCCGTGACCCATTTTGTCTCCGCCCAGCATGACATCAGCGAGCGCAAGAAAACCGAAGCCACCATCAATCAGCTGGCCTTTTTTGACCCGCTCACCAGCCTGCCCAATCGCACGCTGTTGCTGGACCGGCTAAAACAAGCGATCACGGCATCAGTCAGAAGTCAGCATTACGGCGCGCTGCTGTTCATTGACCTCGATCATTTCAAGGACCTGAACGACTCGCTGGGTCACGATGTGGGGGATTTGCTGCTCAAGCAAGTCGCGCAGCGCCTGAGCTTTTGTGTGCGTGAGGGCGACACCGTGGCACGCCTCGGGGGTGACGAGTTCGTGGTGTTACTGGTCAATTTGAGCACCAGCGCGACCGAGGCGGCCATTGATGCCGAAGTGGTCACCAGGAAAATCATTGCCACACTCGACCAGGTCTACCGGTTTGGCGGCAGCCCTCACCACAGCACTGCCAGCATTGGTTTGACTTTTTTTCAGGGCGCGCAGGTGTCGCTTGACGAGCTGCTCAAACAGGCCGACCTGAGCATGTACAAGGCCAAGGCCGACGGGCGCAATACCTATCGCTTTTTTGACCCGGCGATGGAAGTAGCGGTCAAAAAGCGTTCCGCGCTGGAAGCGGATCTGCGCTGGGCAGTGGAGGCACAGCAGCTTTATCTGCATTACCAGCCCCAGGTCACCCAGGATGGCCAGGTTGGCCATGTGACCGGCTCTGAAGTACTGCTGCGCTGGCGGCATCCGCAGCGGGGCATGGTGTCGCCCGCCGACTTCATTGACCTGGCCGAAGAAACCGGGCTGATTCTGCCGCTGGGCCATTGGGTGCTTGAGTCGGCCTGCCACCAACTTGCTGTATGGGCCAATGTGCCTGCGCTGGCGCACCTGACAGTGGCAGTCAATGTCAGCGCACTGCAATTTGCCCAGGCAGACTTCGTCGAACAGGTGATGGCCGTGGTGCAGCGCACTGGTGCCAACCCGCTGCGCCTGAAGCTCGAACTGACCGAAAGCCTGCTGGTGGGCAACATCGCAGACATCATAGAAAAGATGGTCAGTTTGAAGAGCCGGGGGATTGATTTCTCGCTCGATGATTTTGGCACCGGCTATTCGTCGCTGTCGTACCTGAGCCGCCTGCCGCTGAACCAGTTGAAGATTGACAGGTCGTTCGTCAGCGATGTGCTGATCAACCCGGACGATGCCGCGATTGCCAAAACCATCATCGCCCTGGCACACAGTTTGCGCCTGGGGGTTATTGCCGAAGGTGTTGAAACCGATGCGCAGCGCGAGTTTCTGACGGGCGCGGGTTGCCACGCTTATCAGGGGTATTTGTTTAGCCGACCGCTGCCGGTGGCGGAGTTTGAAGCGTTTGTCCGCAGTCATTAGTGGGCAAGAGCAACATGCTGGTGTCCTGGCCTTCGTCAGATTGGTCTTGCAGCAGCAGCCAGTCGCTCAAGGTGACCTGGCGACAGCAACCATGGGTAGGGCAATTCTGACCAACACTCATCATTGCCCTATAGTCAAATCAGCATTGCCCGATAGCGCAAGCGGGTCGGGGCAGGCAAGATCGCGGCATGCCCATTGAACTGCTGATTGTTGATGATTCCGACCTGGTTCGCGCGGGCTTGCGTGCGGCGCTTGGCAGCGTGGCTGGTACTGCGGTCATCCGCGCGGCATCTACCCTGACCGAGGCGCTCGCCAGCGCACGGCGCGATCCCCCCACGTTGGTGATTCTGAATCTGAACCTGCCCGACGCTCTGGGCATTGACATCATCCAACAAATCAAACAGCGTTCACCCACCCTGTGGCTTGCCGTGCTGGCGATCCATGCCGAGCCGGGTTACCGCCGGCGCTGTCTGGCACTTGGTGCCGATTGGTTTTTTGACAAAACCACCGAAACCGGTGCGCTGCTGGAAGTGGTCCGCCAGCTCGTCATGCAAAACCCGATCATCAACCTCAACCAAGGCATCCCATGCGAACCAATCTGCCAGTGACCCAACGGGAATGCCACCTGTCGGCCAACGAAACGCTGCTGTCAACCACCGACACCTCCAGCCATATTTCCTACGCCAACGCGGCTTTCATCCGCGTTTCGGGTTTCTCCAAAGAATAAATCGCCGGGCAACCCCACAACATGGTGCGCCACCCGCACATGCCGACCGAGGCCTTTGCCGATATGTGGCGCAGCCTCAAGGAAGGTCAGTCGTGGCGTGCCCTGGTAAAAAACCGGCGCAAAGATGGCGACCACTACTGGGTCTGTGCCAATGCCGCGCCGATGCGCCGCAACGCTCAGGTGGTGGGCTATTTGTCGGTGCGCACCCCGCCCGCGCGCGCCGAAGTCGATGCCGCCGAGGCACTCTACCGCCGTTTCAAGGAAGGACGCGCTGTCGACCTGGCCTTTCATCGGGGCTTGAGCAAGTCGCCAGTGGCGAAGCGGGGCAGTACCTCAACCTCAATCGCTGCGACGAAATCGGTTTGATTGCACGCGCCATCAACCAGTCCGGGCTGAACTTGCAGTCGCTGGTGGCCGATGTGTTTGAGCAGGCCACGGGTGTCGAAGTGGCCGGCCAGGAGATTGCCGCCGCCACCCGGGACCTGGCCAACCGCACCGAACAAACGGCTGCCAATCTGCAGCAGACCGCCGCTCGCTGGGGCCGCAGGCCCAATATGGACAGGTGATCTCGC
The DNA here is from genome assembly GCA_035368905.1 of Rhodoferax sp. Taxonomy (GTDB): domain Bacteria; phylum Pseudomonadota; class Gammaproteobacteria; order Burkholderiales; family Burkholderiaceae_C; genus Rhodoferax. The sequence continues at coordinate 4,575 of DAOSLL010000102.1, read as the reverse complement.
ATACCGACATCAGCCATCTTAAAGTGACCGAGGAGCAACTGCGCATTGCCGCCACCGCCTTCGAGTCAGAAGAACCGATGTTGGTTGCCAACCGCAAGGGTGTGGTGCTGCGGGTCAATCGGGCCTTTGTTGCATCGACGGGCTACGCCGCCGGGGACATCGTCGGCCAAACCCCGCACATGCTGCAGTCAGGCCGCCATGGCAAGGCGTTTTATCGCAGCAGGTGGCGCACCATCAAACGCACCGGCGGTTGGCAGGGCGAAATCTGGGACCGGCGCAAAAATGGCGAGATCTATCCCAAGTGGCTGACCATTTCTGCCGTCAAGACCGACGACGGTGTCGTGACCCACTACGTCGGCACCCATCAAGACAGCACCGAACGCAAAAAGGCCACCGCGAGAATCCGCGAGCTGGCGTTTTTTGACCAGCTCACCGGCCTGCCCAACCGCACCCTGCTGCTCGATCGGCTCACGCAGGCCATGACGGCCGGTGCGCGCAGTGGCAGTTTTGGGGCCCTGCTGTTTATCGACCTGGACCACTTCAAGACCCTCAACGACACCCGTGGCCACCACATTGGCGACCTGTTGCTCAAGCAGGTGGCGCAGCGCCTGCAGTCCTGCATGCGTGCGGGCGATACCGTGGCGCGGCTCGGGGGCGACGAGTTTGTGGTGATTCTGGCTGGCCTGAGCGCCAGCGAGGTTGACGCGGCCACGGCCACCGAAGCCGTGGCCACGAAAATCCTCGCCACACTCAGCCAGCCATGCCAGTTAGGCGAGTTGTCGCACAACAGCAGTGCCAGCATCGGAACCACGCTGGTCCAGGGCTCGCGCGCCAGCATGGACGACCTGATGAAGCAGGCTGACCTTGCCATGCACCGGGCCAAGGACGCGGGGCGTAACGCCATGCGCTTCTTTGACCCAGGCATGGCAACCATCGTCGTCAAACGTGTTGCCATGGAAAAAGGCCTGCGCCATGCCGTAACGGCCAGGCAGTGCTGGATGATTTTGGCACCGGCTATTCGTCGCTGGCGTACCTGAGCAGCCTGCCGCTGGATCAGTTGAAGATCGACAAGTCTTTTGTCAACGATGTGCTGACCAACCCGGACGATGCCGCCATTGCCAGAACCATCATTGCCCTGACGCACAGTCTGCGCCTGGGGGTTATTGCCGAGGAGGTTGAAACCCATGCGCAGCGGGAATTTCTGGCGGACGCGGGCTGCCACGCTTATCAGGGGTATTTGCTTAGCCGACCGCTGCCGGTGGCGGAGTTTGAAGCGTTTGCCTGCAGTCATTAGCTGGCATCGCGGTCGATAGGGTCAAGTCTTGAAACGTAGCATTAATCAGTCACCAGTGATCAGGCCTGCACTTTGGGTGAAAGTACTGCCAGCCGCAGTCCCGGCAGGTCCACAAAATCATTCCTGTTGAGTGTCAAAAGCACATATCCATTTTCGATGGCTTGCGCGGCTATCCAAAGGTCGTTGTAACGCGGCCGGGGTGAGCGGCCGCTTTGTTTGACAGCCGCTGCCAGCACCCCAAAAGCGGCAGCCGTGTGTTTGGACACCCCTATTGCTGGGCGACTTTCCACTTGGCGCAGGTAGGCTGCACGCATCGCCCGCTCGGTCGGGTCGGTGCATGACTGCACGCCAAAATTCAGCTCACCCAAAGAAATTGTGGAGGTAAACACCGGCGCGTCCCCGGCAGCGTCGATGACCACTTGACGGTCCAACTGGTTGGCGGCAAGACCCAACCAGATGCAACTGTCGAAAATCATGCCCATGGATCACGCACTCCATCGCCAAAGTCGCCTTTGCTGTCCCTGAGCCAAGCGCTTGCTTGCGCGGGTGCCAGCATGGGCAACATCAGTTCAGCCAGTGCCTGGGATGCGGTCATGGTTTGCGGCGGCGGAATGATTTGGGCAATCATGGCGTGATTGCGCTCGATGATCACGGACTCACCGCGGATGGCAACCTTGTCCAGAATCTCGCGGGTGTTTCTGGCCAGGTCGGTTGCGCTAATGGTTTGCATGGCTCCATCTCCAGGTTGAATGTAGCAATGCGTAGTATACATTTTTTATGTATTTAACTGATGCAACAGAGTCAGGTCTTGAAATGTAGCATTTGCGAGCAAAAAGTGCCTGTAGCCCTTGCATCACTTGCGCTGACAGCTATGTAATTCATAGTGACTTGTGACTCAGCCGAGGCACTGGATACCGATTTGTTCCCTCTGGATTGCCGCGTCGCTGCGCGCCTCGCAATGAAGAAGGCCTTTTCATGCCATGACCCCACCCAGTCATTGCGTCGCCCCCAGTCATTGCGAGCGCAGCGAAGCAATCCATGTTTGCTCGAAGCTGGAAAAGCCAATAGCCATAAACACTCGTTGGAGAAGACAAGTGGACAACCGAGGGATCTGGCTTCACTGGCATCCGGCGCGGCAAGGGTATCGCTATGAAAACGTCTGCGATGTGCCCATGGCGGGCCTGCTCACAGGCTTACCAGCGCTGTGCGCCAACGGATTGCTCAGTGGCGTGGGCAAACACTTAAGCCTGCCCAAAGGCTTCTACAGTGCCCAGCACAGCTTGCTGCTGCTGGGCTTTGTGGCGCTGGGCGAAAGCCTGCTGGTGGGCAACATCTCGGACATCATCGAAAAGATGGTCAGTCTGAAAGGCCGGCGGATTGATTTCTCGCTCGATGATTTTGGCACCGGCCATTCGTCGCTGGGGTACCTGAGCCGCCTGCCGCTGGATCAGTTGAAGATCGACAAGTCTTTAGTCAACGATGTGCTGACCAACCCGGACGATGCGGCGATTGCCAAAACCATCATCGCCCTGGCACACAGTTTGCGCCTGGGGGTTATTGCCGAAGGTGTTGAAACCGATGCGCAGCGGGAGTTTCTGGCGGACGCTAGCTGCCACGCTTATCAGGGGTATTTGTTTGGCCGACCGCTGCCGGTGGCAGAGTTTGAGGCGTTTGTCCGCAGTCATTAGTGGGTATCGTGCCAGTCGGCCGCCTCTTAGAGGTCAAGCGGGAATACTTCGATTCACTATCTAATGAATAGCATCTAGCGCTTATTCCACGCCTGCTGGAGGCCTAAATCGGTAACTTCTCAATAATCCGTGGCGACACTCGCAAAATGAAACGATTCCGTCATTCCCGCCTTCAGGGGAATGACGGGTTTGCCACGACTTATTGAGGCGCTACCCAAATCGTATAAAAGTCCGAAAACTGTCTTGAGCCAGCCCGTTGAAGCGCCGGACGCTCGATCAGGCCAGCGCCAGAGCAGTATGCTGCAGCCCCAGCCTTCGTCAGAATGGTCTTGCAGCAATAGCCAGTCGATCAAGTGACCCTGACGACAGCAACCATGGGTAGGGCAATCCCGACCCCCCGCTCAGCAATGCCCTACAGCCAAATCAGCATTGCCCGATAGCGCAAACGGGTCTGAGCAGGCAAGATAACCAACACTCATTCAGTTGCTCTCATTCAGTTGCTGAATGTTGATGATTCCAAGCTGATTCGCGCGAGCCTTGGTCGCCATTGCGGAGCCTGGGCTGAAGTGGCGGCACATCGAATTCATCATGAGCGGCCACGACACAAAGTTGACTTCCATCGGAGTTGCTACATTGAAAAGGGAATGCAGGTGAAAAATTGCAGAAAAGCCACGCGCATGACGTTGTTGACTGGCGTGCTGGCCAGGTTGCAAGCTGAGAGAAATTTATAGTCGAATCGCGTCTATCACTGAAAAAACTTGTGTTCATGACACAGCTTTTTTCGCCAATGAGCACCGCTTGAGTCCCTTGCACGGCAAACACAAGGCTGCCGCGTCCCTGTAACCAACGATTGAAAAACACCATGAAATTAACGATCGCCCAACGATTGAGCCTGGGCTTCCTGCTCATTGTGTCAACCTTCCTGGTGCTCACGGCCTTCGCTGCCTGGCAGATCGGAATTGTTTCCAAGGCAACTTCAAGCATGGTCACCCAGACGCAATTGCTGCAGTTGGCCGGCAAATGGCAGGCCAATGTCAAGCAAAGCTCGGCTCGGGCTCTAGCCAGCGCTTATGGCGACGGTACCGCCATATTGGACTTTTTCAAGGAATCTCAGGAAGCCGTGTCGCGCGAAACCACTGAACTGCAAAAAGTTTTCCTTACTCTGGTACAGGACGACGGTGGAAAAAAAGCCGCCGACCAGGTGGGTGAAGTCCGCAAGTCCTGGCTGGCAGTTCGTTCCGAAATCAGTGCATTGAAGGCTGCCGGAGATGAGACTGCAGCCAAAGCACTGGTACAAAGCAAGTTTGTCGCGGTTACCGATGACTATATTCGCGCCACCCAGGTTCTGCTGGATGACCAGATCAGCGACGTTGCCGAGACACATGAGCATATCCATAACATGTTCCACCAGCTCTACCTGGTGAGTGGTGTTCTTTTGCTCTTGTGCATCGCCATTGCCGTGTACGTCAGTTGGAGCCTGTCGCGGGGCATTGCCAGTGGCATTGGCAGCGCACGGCTTGCCGCCCAACGCATTGGCGCGGGTGACCTGAGCCAGCCATTACCCCACACCGGGCAGGATGAAATCGGCCAACT
>DAOSLL010000101.1:0-9669 GCA_035368905.1 Rhodoferax sp. | reverse complement strand
ATTGTCCATGCCACCACCGAGCGCCAGACCATTGGCACGCAGCATTTCAACATCTTTGGTAAAGCCGAAAGTTCGGGCCCGGGCAATGTCTTTGGAGTACGAACCGGTGCTCATGTCAAACAGCACGCGCTGCCCGGTCGAGTCCACCGCCGGGTGACTGAAGTCAATCTCGAAGCTGAGCTGAAACCCGTGATACGGCTCCAGACGTGCCCATTTTTCGGTCGCTCCTTCGCCTTGGCGCACTTCCACCGCTTTGAGCAGCCTGATGAAACGGCGCGGCGCGTTTTGCAGTTCAATGCCGGCGGTTTGGAGCAAGAAAACAAACGATGCCGCCGAGCCGTCCAGAATCGGCACTTCTTCGGCGGTGATATCGACATGCAGGTTATCCACACCCAGTCCGGCGCAAGCCGACATCAGGTGCTCGACCGTGTGCACCTTGGCATTGCCGTTGGAAATAGTCGATGCCATGCGGGTGTCAGTCACAGTCAAGGCTGACACGGCAATGTCGACCGGCTGTGGCAGATCAATCCGGCGAAACACAATGCCGGTATCTGGCTGGGCCGGGCGCAGGGTGATTTCCACCCGCTGCCCACTGTGTAAGCCGACACCGACGGCGCGGGTCAGGGTTTTGATCGTTCTTTGTTTGATCACGCGGTTTGTCCAATAAAGCTAGGAAAGCTGCTCGTCCAGGGCCAGCCATTGCTGTTCGAACGCCTCGGCAGACACTGGCCTGCCAAACAGGTAACCCTGACCCAGTTCGCAGCCGAGTTCGCGCAGCCGCGCGGATTGCTCTGCCAGTTCAATGCCTTCTGCCACCAGGGTGCGGCCCAGATTGTGCCCGAGGTCAATGATTGCGTGCACCAACACGGCATCATTCTTGTTCACCAGCATGGTGCTGATGAAGCTCTGGTCAATCTTGATCACCGAGATGGGGAGCTGGCGCAAGTAGGCCAGACTGGAGTAACCCGTTCCAAAGTCATCAATCGCCAGCGAAATTCCCATGTCGCGCAACTCGCTCAGGCATGCCAATTGAGTCGGGGTTTGCTGCAGCAGGGCATCTTCGGTGATTTCAAGCTCCAAGGCTTCGGGTGGCACCTGGTGGACTTGCAGCAATGCCTTCAAGTGCCGTGGCATTTCCGGTTGCTGCAGGTCGGCCACACTTTGGTTGATGGCCAGTCGCCACCCGCTGCGCCAGCGGCCGCTGCGCAGCCAAAGTCCCAACTGACGCAGGGCATCTTCCATGACCCATCGGTCAAGCGAAGTCAGCAAGCCGGTCTTTTCTGCAACCCGGATGAATTCACCCGGCATGATCAGTCCATGGTCGGGCCGCTCCCATCGCACCAGCGCCTCAGCTCCCACCAATTGTCCAGTGCCAAGCTGGCATTTGGGCTGAAAATGGACTCGCAACTGTTGCTGCGCAATCGCCTCGGCCAGCTCGGTCTGGATGGAAAACGCCCGGGTATTGGCCTGACTCATTTGTGGCGTGTAGCTGGCCCATCGGTTGCGGCCACTGATCTTGGCACCGTACATGGCCATGTCTGCGTTGCGCAGCAGCAGATCAGGGGTGTCGCCATCTTGCGGAAAAATGGCCATGCCAATGCTGGCCATCGGGCGGTAATGCTGGGCCGCCTCAAGGGGTAAAGGTTCACGCAGCCGGGCCAGCAGGTTGCCTGCTACAGCCTGCGCGCCAGCATGATCGGATGCCGGCAGCAGCACAGCAAACTCGTCGCCACCGACACGCGCCACCGTGTCTTCGGCGCGGACCCCTTCCTGCAACCGCCGGGCAACGCTACGCAGCAGCGCGTCACCGACATGATGACCCAGCGTATCGTTGACCTCTTTGAAACGGTCCAGATCGACAAACAGCACCGCAAATGCGTTGCCATGCCGCTTTGAACTGGCCAGCAACTGTGCTGCCCGGTCGTTGAACAGCGAGCGGTTGGGTAATTCGGTCAAGGCATCATAAGAAGCCTGATGGGCCAGACGCAACTGTGTTTGATGCAACAGGGTGACATCGGTCTGAACTGCAAAGTAGTAGAGCACCTTGCCATCGCTTTCACGTACCGCATTGACGTTGCTCAGGACGTTGTACTCGGTGCCGTCAGCGCGCCGATTGCACACCTCACCTGACCAACTGCCCTGAAAGGCTATGGACGACCACATCGTCTTGTAAAAATCAGCATCATGCCGACCCGACTTCAGGATACGCGGGTTGCGCCCCATTACCACCTCTGATGAGAAGCCGGACTGCCGGGAAAAAGCCGGGTTGACCCGCACAATGCGCGCATCGGCATCGGTGACGATGATCGCTTCTTGCGCGGCCATGAACACGGTTTCACTCAACAGGTTCTGCTTTTGCTGGCTTTTGAAGAAGGTGATGTCGGTCGAAATGCCACCGACTCCATAGATTTGCCCTTCCAGATCGCGCAGCGGGAATTTGCGCGTCAGAAAATCAACCGGACCCTCGGCGTGCCCGTGCATTTTTTCTTCCAGCGTCATGGCCTTGCCATTTTGCAGCACCCGCTGGTCGGACTCGGACTGCAATATGGCATCGCGCAATGGCAAAAAGTCAACTCGCGCGTGGCCGTGAACAGCAGCCCGATCCAAACCCAGAAAATGCAGCAATGTCTGGTTTGCCAGTAGCATCTTGCCTTGCCGGTCAGAGGCATAAATCAGGCTGTCACTGGAGTCCAGCAGCAAGGAGAAAAACCGCTGATCCGCCACGCGCGCAGCTTCCGCAGTGCGATCAACCAGCAGCAACAACAACCGACGATCAAGCTTGTAGTCCATCGACAAACCGATCAGATGGATATCAAACACCGGACTGCGACTATCGGCCTTGCCAATCTGCACCTGCTGCAACAACATGGACTCACCTGAGCGCACATCACGCAGGGCCGCATGCAAGCGGGCGCGGGCACCTTTGTGGACGACATGCCAAAAGCGGTTGTCCGGGTTGACATTGTGGTTGCCCCGCCCAAGCAGGGCACTGGCACGCTCGTTGCAATCATCTACTGCGCCGTTGCCATCAACCACCAGGGCTGGCAGCGGCATCAACTCAAACAGTGATTGGTAGCGCCGGTGCAGCAGGTCAGCCTCTTGCTGCGCGGCGCGCAGCTCATCGTTCTGCATCTCCAGTTCAACTTGGTAAATGCGCAGGTCCTCCAGCAATTCGGCTGCATTCAAAGCCGTGCTGGGCCCTTCGGGTGCGGCCCCCTCATGCAGGTTCAACACCGCCTGAGCGCGCTGCTTGAGCACCGCGAGACGTTCTGTTTTCTGGGAGTTGGTTCTGTTCGGTAGGAGTGTCATGATGAAGCCAGCCTGCTTTGATTACGCCATTGGGTGATGTTGACATGGCTCACCACGGCACCAGGCTGTTCGCCCCCGACGGCCGAGACATGCATGACAAACCAACGATCCTCGGTAGTCGAATGGCAAGGATATTCCAGTGAAAACTGCCTGCTGCGGCCCTCCAGCACCTCGCGCACACCACGCTGCGCTGCGCTGGCGCTCGGGTCAGGCGGCTCATGGAAGTCTCGGCAAACTTCCAGGTAATTGACCCCCGGGCCTGAGTGCACCAGGTTGGGGTCGCCGTTGTCGGTCGCAAAACGCCGCCAGGCACTGTTGATCAGGGTGATGACACCACTGCTGTTGAGCACCGCGATGTGTTCGGCCAGGGCATCAATGATGGACTGCAGGCGCGTCACCTCATGCAGCGCGGTGACATCCATGAAGGTGATCACAGCCCCCCGGTTGGACGAGGACGGCACCCGGTACGGCAACATGCGAACAAAATAGTGCAGGCCGTTGATGCCACGGATTTCCTTTTCAACCCTGGCTTCATCCCTCAGGGTGCGCGCCAGATCCGCAATCAGCTCAGGGTACAGCAAGGTATGCGCCAGGTCATCAAGCGGTCGCCCAATGTCGGATTCGCGCAGCTTGAAGATGTGCGTGGCATCGGGCGAAAAGCGCGTCAGGTTCAACATCTCATCGACAAACACGGTGCCAGCCGCAACTGCCTGAGCCATGTTGTCGAGGTCAGCGTTGAGACGGTTCAGGATGTCGATCTTTTCCTGGTACTCGGCGTTGACGGTGTTGAGTTCTTCGTTGACCGATTGCAGTTCCTCGTTGGAGCTTTGCAACTCTTCGTTCGAGGACATCAGCTCCTCGTTGGTAGACTGCAACTCCTCGTTGGATGTCTCCAGCTCTTCGACGGTGGCCTGCAAACTTTCGCGGGTGGCGGTGAGTTCCCGCTCCAGCACCTCCATGCGCTCGGCGGTTTCCGAGTCGAGGTCAATGGTGGTCAGTGCCTCGTTGGGTTGTGCAATGGCGTTTAGACGCTCAAAAGCCAGCAAGGTGAGGCGGTCACCATCGGACTCATCGACCGGCCAGGCGCTCAGGCGCAGGTGTTCGGTTTCACCCTCGGGGTTGGTGAATTTCAGGCGGTCCGACACCACGCTGGAACCTTCACGACCGGCCTTGAACACCAATGCGACAGCCACTGGCACCAGCGGCTCGGGCAGGATGCGGTTCATGTCCAGACTGGCATGGCCTTCACGCAATTGCAAGAAGCGGTTGACCTCGCCGTAAGAGTGCACCAGTTCGTGCCGACCATTGACCAATATGGCCGCAGGTGGTGAAAACGCCTTGATCAGCGCTGAAAAACCCTGCTCAACCATGGTCGGCTTGATGCGGCCCTGGCGCAGGCGCTGGCTGCTGGTCAACGGGATGCCCGGATAGCCGTAGCCAGTGCCCTTGGTGACTTCCAGCGGAAAACTCAAGGGACGGACCATTTCCCACATTTTGTGGCGGGCGCTGACGGTGGTGAAGTCTTTCTGCAGATCACCGAGCGACTCGCTGGAACCCAGAAACAGGTGGGCACCGGGCAGCAAGGCGGATTGAAGCCGCTTGAGTGCGCGTTCCTGAGCGGCCGGCCTGAAGTAAATCAGCGCATTGCGGCAGGTCACCAGGTCCATGCGGGTAAACGGTGGGTCGGTCAGCAGATTGTGGCGGGCAAACACGATGCACTGGCGCAACTCGTTCTTGACCACAAAGGTGTTGCCTTTCTTGACAAAGAAACGCTCAAGCTGCTGTGACGATACCTCGGCGGCAATCGACTCGGGGTAGGTCCCGGCACCGGCCGTCTCAATGTTCTGCTGCTCGACATCCGTGGCAAAAATCTTCAGGGTTGGCCAATGCTTGAGCTGGTCGAAGGCCTCCAGGAACAACATGGCGACGGAATACGCCTCTTCGCCGGTCGACACTGCGGCGAGCCAGACGCGGATCGATTCGCCCGCCTGCTTTTTGGCCACCAGTGGCTCAATGATCTGGCGCGACAAAATCTCAAAAGCATCGGCATCGCGGAAAAAGCTGGTCACCGGGATCAGCAGCTCGCGGCGCAGCGTCAAGACCTCGTTTCGATCATTGTTGAGCAGTTCCAGGTAAGTCTCAAGGGCAGTAACCTGGCGCACATTCATGCGCCGCTCAATGCGCCGCATCACGGTGCCGGTTTTGTATTCCTGAAAATCAATGCCACCGACTTGCAGCAGCAGGTGCATGATGCCGCTCAAGGCGGCTTCAGGGCTGGTTGCCCGCATCGGATTGTTGACGGTGTCGAGCGTTGCCGCCGCCTTGACGATGGGCTGGTTGTTGATGTGGGCCAGTAAGCGCGCACCAATTTGCTCCACCGGCAAAATAGCATCGACCAGGCCAGTCGCAATCACGCTGCGCGGCATGCCGTCAAACTTGGCATCTTCAGGTTCCTGCGCGACCAGGAAACCACCGGCGTCGTTGATGGCCGCAGCGCCCCGGGTACCGTCTGATCCGGTACCCGAAAGCACCACGCCGACTGACCGTGCGCCATAGTGCTCGGCCATCGATTTGAAGAAGACATCGATTGGCAGGGTCAGGGTGCGCGGGTTTTTGGGCGTCAAGGTCAGCTTGCCCGCCCCCATGTGCATGATTGAGCCCGGCGGAATCAGATAAACCCGGTTCGCCTCGATCGGCATGTCCTGCTCAACCATCACAACCGGCATGGCGGTGTGGCGTGCCAGCAGGTTGGCCATCATGCTTTTGTGGTCTGCCGACAAATGCTGGATGACCACAAAAGTGGCACCGGACTGGCTGGACAATCCATCGAACAGTTTTTCCAGCGCCTCCAGCCCCCCGGCAGACGCACCAATCGCGACGATTTGCGGGCTCGATTCGTTTATTTCGGCCGCCACTGCTGGCGCTGAGTATTGTTCAGATGACATGGTTTACCTTCAGGTTCCAACTAAAACCCATTGATCGATGTATTTTGTCCACCGACTTGTTGCCGCATTATCGGTGCTCAATATTTTGTCCCGGACAAAAACAGTATTCCATGATCTGTGTCAAATCCGCGCCTTTGACGCTGCCAGCGATTGAGGAACTTACCGGGCTGTCGCGTGAAGTGTTGCGCAAATGGGAGCTTCGCTCCCATTTTCACCAGCCTGCGCGCGGCGAGCGCGGTGAACGGCGTTACAGCTTTGCTGATGCCCACAGGCTGCAACTGGTGGGGCAGTTGATCGCCTGCGGCATGCGCCCTGGTCGTTTGGTGCCGCTAGAGTGTCAAGCAAACATAACTTGAACAGTTCGGCCGCACTGACAAGCGCAATGCGTTGTTGCAAACCGCTTGTGTAGCCAGCTACACCGCGCGGCTTGCGTCTAGCCCGGCACTTGCCATCACGACCTCATTTGTCCAAATCTTTCTTGCTTGACCCCTGAGTGCCGCCCAACTGCAGGCCGTGCTGGTGGCCAGGGTCAGTGTGGAGAAGCCCGTGCCAGATACATTGGGCCTGCCGCAGAAGGTGCAGTCGCTGCTGACAAAGTTGAGCCTGGTGACCGATGCAGGTGCCCTGACACAATGGTTTGAAAGCCTGCTTGCTCAGTCCGGACTGAGCCTGGTTTGTGGCGAATCTGCTGCCAGCGTTCAACCAGACCGTAGGTGATGCCTGGCAGTCGGGACGGCTCGGAGTGCATGCCGAACATCTGTACACCGAAACCTTGCGGCAAGTGGTCACATCTGCCGTGCCGACGGCAGCGGGCAAAGCCGCATTGCCCCGGATATTGCTGACCACACCACCGACCGAATTGCACAGTCTGGGCCTGCTTGCGCTGCATGCCCGATTGCGGTTGCGTGGGGCCGATGCCATCAATCTTGGCACCGAGATGCCAGTTGCTGAAGTGCGCGCCGCTGTGCAGGGGTCTGCAGGCGGCAGTGGCGGCAGTGGCGGCAGTTTCCTTCAGTGCGTGCCTGGATGGCCAACTGGTTATGGCCTACCTGCAGACTTTAAAACGGGCCTTGCCAGCCGGTTGCGCGCTATGGCTGGGTGGCCAGGGTTGCGTGGACCTGTCAAACGATTTGCGGCAAGGCTGTGCGGTGTTTGTCGATACCCCAAGCGCAGTGCTGGGCTGGCAACAAATGGGCAGTGCCGCCCTTGCATCGATTTGCATGATGACTACATTGGTATCAAAGTTATAGCTGCTTGCGCAAGCGGTGTAAGGCCTAGAGCATCATTTCATCATGAATTCCGGATCCGCCTGACGAGCGCGGTGGTCGAGTAACCGGTGACGAAAGGCAAGGCCAGCGCCTTCCCGCCCCACGACCGCATGGCAGCCGTCTCGGCCAGTTTGTCCATGTCGTAGTCGCCGCCCTTGACCAGTATGTCCGGGCGTACCAGGTTGATCAGTTCAAGCGGTGTGTCTTCATCAAACCATGTTACGCAACAACTGCTGGCCAGCGCTGCCACCACGCACGCACGGTCCATCTCATTGTTCAGCGGGCGATCAGGCCCCTTGCCGAGCCGGCGAGCTGATTGATCGGTATTGAGTGCAACCAGCAGGCTAGCGCCGAGCGTCCGGGCCTGCTCCAGGTACATGACATGGCCACGGTGCAACACGTCAAAAACGCCATTGGTGAACACCAGGGGACGCGGCAAATGTGTCAGTCGCGTCAACAAATCCACCGGTCGGCATAGCTTTTGCGTCAGGCCAGGTACGCCAGGGCCGTTGGCAAAGGAAGGAAAAGAGGTGTTTTCAGGCATGTGTTGGATGCTATCAGGCCTGCGCAAGTGCTTATGCTGACAGACCGACAGCCGTCGGACAGGCAACTTGGCATAATCATCCTTCACTATGAATCTGGTTCCCATCAACATTGATGCCATCATCATTGGTCATCCACTGCCCTGCCCGCTGCGTGACGAAGGCGGCGTTTTGCTGGCCAATCAGGGTTTCATGGTGCATAGCCGACAAGAACTTGAGGTGATGGTCGGGCGGCGCAGCCAGATCTACATTGATGCGAGCCAGTCAGATAACTTCCGCCGTGGCTACGTCAACCGATTGAACAATCTGGTGCTGGCAGACCGGGCGCTCGGGCAAATTGCAGAAGTACAGGTTTCGCCCTATGACGGAAAAAGGAGTGTGGCAGCCGAGGTCAGTGATGAACCCGAATGGCTTGATTTGCAGTCGCAGGCACACGCCATGCTGCGCGACACCCGGGGTGAATCATTTTTGCCACGACTCGAGCGCTTGCAGAACGAACTCGAACGCCACACCTTGCGTAACCCGGATGGCACTCTTTTTGCCGTCATTCACCTGGCCGGCAATGAAATCAATCACTACAGCGCCACCCACGCCATGTTGGTCTGCGTGATTTGCAGCCTGGCCGCGCGCGACATCCTCAAATGGCCACCTGCGCATGTCAGTGCAATGTGCAGTGCTGCGTTGTCCATGAACATCGGCATGACCGAGTTGCAAGATCGTCTGGCCGTTCAGAAGAGCCCGCCAACCCAGGAGCAGCTCAGCCGCATTGACGGCCATGCGGCCGGATCAGTTGAACTGCTCCAGAAGATGGGGGTTTCCAACGAACTTTGGTTGCAGGCGGTGCTCAACCACCGGGGCAATGCCCCCGGGCCGTTGGCGGCACGAAGTGATGGTCAGCGCATTGCCCGGTTGATCCAGCGCGCTGACATGTTCGCGGCACGCCTGTCACCCCGTGCCTCACGTGCCCCGGAGTCGCCCAGCACGGCGATGCAGTCCTGCTATTTTGACGAGAACCGGCAGATTGATGAGGCCGGTGTGGCAATCATCAAGGCCGTTGGCATTTACTCGCCCGGCACCTTCGTCAAACTGGTCACCAACGAGATCGCGGTGGTGATCAAGCGCGGGCTCAACACCACCATGCCCAGAGTGGCGGTGCTGATCAACCGGCATGGCATGGTCACCGGCGAGCCCATTTTGCGCGACACCAGTCTGGCTGAATTTCGCATTGTTGCAAGCGTGCCGCACAAAGATGTCAAGGTCAACCACAATCTAGACCGCTTGCTGGCTCTGACCCGGCAAATGCCCACCGAGCGATCTTGGTCGGGCATGAAAAGGAGCAACTGATGCCGGTGTTCAAGGAACCTGGCGAACCTGTTGCCTTGGCTGCGAATCGACCGCAGCGGCCCAATGGCACCGGCTTTTTGTGCCACAACCGGGTTGTGGGTCTGCCAATCCAGTACCCCTCGCCGGGGTCGCTTCTTGCTGCTTGATCGATGAGTCTGAAGCGCTCCCAGGCTCGGCTTGCACTGACCAGCCCGACTGAAGTCAGCCCAGCGGCACAATGGCCGATGGCGTGTTGATTGGCTCGACTTAACATGCGAAATC
>DAOSLL010000100.1:0-9714 GCA_035368905.1 Rhodoferax sp. | reverse complement strand
CTTTTAGCGGCTCACAATTCTTAAAGCCCCCGGCTTTGCCGGGGGATGGTTACTAATATTGTTGCTAATTTTATTAGCAAGCCCAAAATGAATGTCTCAATAATGGGCGAAAAGAATACCATAAAAATAAAATATTTATAGCCAATCCTACTTTCCACTGGAATTGCGTGGACATCATTTACCCCTAATATCAATGCAAAACTTCGAACCAATAAAACAATACCCATCGCCCCCAGTGAAGTCATCAAAGAAGTTTGCAGACAAAAAACAGAAAGCGATTTCCAATTTAAATCTTGCGGATGGAATATATTAAATAATTTTTGCATTTGAAAAATAATGATCAATGAAAACAACCCACAACATGGATGCGTGAGTCGTTCAATTGGGCTTCGAATCCAGTGAATTCAATCAACGCATTGACTTACCAACTTGATTGACACGACGGCATCGATTGCCATCGACGCAAACTTGACTTGGAGGTCGAGTGGTTTGGATGCTCCCACATCTCGCCCACCCAAGCCGTTGTTCATAAAGCCGCACGTTGAATTTGAACTCGCGCTTTATCCAAAGTGACTTGAACCACTGCTACCGGGTGACACGTTGCCGCCTATACCCGCCCCGCTGTAACCAGGCCCGGTGGCACCGTTTCCGTTGCCGTATGTTGGTGTCGGGGTATTCCACCAGTTCCAGCCATATGAAATGGCGTTAGCAATGCCCTCGATAGCGAGGCCGATACCGATTTCGCGAGCTATTGCTCCCCAAAGTTCAACATTCCTCCCACCAGCCACCGCACCCACTTCGCAAACATTAAGCTCTCTCATCATTCACTCCATTAAACCATCCGAAAAACGCTGTCGGACTTTCAGCTTCGGGTATCGGCCCCAAGTCAGATCCCTGCGGAAACTGCCTTAGACACTGCACCCAGAACCTTCATTTGTTGCCGTGCCGCCAGCACCGGCTCCAGCACCCACTCCCATACTTTCCTTCGCTTCTGCAACACATCAGCCTCCAGCGTCAGCCCGGCTTTCAAGGCCACGGGCTCGCCATAGGCCTGGATGCTTTGCTCGTCGAGTTGCACGTTGATGCGGTACAGCGCCTCATTGCTGCCCGACTGGGCGACCAACTGTTGGGCCAGGTTGGCAGGCAACTCACTGGGTGCAAAGGGCGTGGCTGACACACTGGTGATGTGGCCGGTGTGCAGGCCAAATTTTTGGTAGGGGTAAGCGTCGTAACGCAAATAGACGGTTTGGCCGGGGCGCACAAACCCAGCGGTGCGGCTGGGGGCAAACAGTTGCGCCTGCAAGGGGGCTTGCACGGCAAGCTGCTGTGGCCCTGACCCCGGTGTGCCGCCGGACACAGGCACCAACGTGACCAGGGTTTGGCCACTTTGCACAGACTGGCCCAGCTTGAGGTTCAGCGCGGTCACGGTGCCGTCAAACGGGGCGGTGACCACGGTGCTTTGGCGCGCGGCGTTTTCACTCATTTCCTGCTCCAGGCTGGAGCGGCTGCGTTCGATCTGGCTCAGGTCGGTCTGGAGTTGGGCGCTCAGCGCACTGCGTTCGCCCTGCAATGCTTGCAGGTCATGCTGCAGGGCCAAGCGGGCGCGCTCCAGACTTTGTAATCTGCCGTCGGCATCAATCAGTTCTTCTTGCTTGGTTTGCACTTGGGCCGGTGCCACAAAGCCTGCTGCGGCCAGTTGTTCGTTGCGCGCCAGGGTGGTGCGGGCCAGTTGCACGCGGCGCTGTTGCAGGCTGAGTTCTTCTTCGAAACGACCAAGGAAATTGAAGCCGTCAAGCTGACCCGCGATACCCAGGCCGGCGGCTATGAACTGCTGACTGCGGCCGAACTGAAAAAAATGATTGACGAGGGCAAGCCCATGGTGCTGGTCGATACCATGCCCTACGAGGCCAGCTACAAGAAGGAACACATTGCGGGGGCGAAACAGTTTCTTTTTCCGATACCCCGGATGAGTACCTGGGATACGAAGGAAACCGATGGAAAAACCGAGGCTGATTTTGCTGCCTTGCTTGGCCCGGACAAAGACAAAGCGGTGGTGATCTATTGTGGTTTCGTCAAATGCACACGCAGTGATAACGGCGCAGTCTGGGCGCGCAAACTTGGCTATACCCACGTGTATCGTTTTCCTGGCGGCCTGTTCGCATGGAAGGGCGCTGATTTTCCGCTCGAACAAGTGAAATAGCCTGAAAAGGCGCATCTGATGGACCGCCAGCGCATCAAAGTCGCCGTCTCGACCTATCACCAACTGACTTGTCTGTCGGCCTCAAGGTCGGCTGCCGGTTGCGCTGCTAGGTCCCGGTCTGGCCCGATTTGCGCCCAGTCACCCATCTGCGCATCTCGACAGTCAAACCGGGTGTTGGATGCCTGAAGCGGTTTTGACGCACGACAGCTCTGATTTTGGGGCTGGCCGCTTTTTGCTGCGCGCTCGGTGCGCAGCGTTGCCGACGGCGGCAGCGGCAGGGGTCAGGATCGCAATCTGTGCCTGACAATTTGAATGAAATGTGCCTATAGCCCCCGTCAAATAAGCGCTGGCAGCTACTGATTAAATAGCTAACTGCAGCAAGATTGAGCTATTCCGACGCATCTGATGGCTTGAAGCACCATCGTTGGCGGGGCTACTTTGCGGCGGGTCAGCCAGATTGGCAGAAATTTCGGGTAAATTCCTGCCAATGTCACCGTCCCCAGCACGCAAGCGCGCCCAAGTCCCCCGTTTCTCCGGCACCGAATTCCGCACCGCCCTGGGGATGTTTGCCACCGGTGTGACCATCGTCACCGCGCGTTCGCCTGATGGCCAGTTGGTTGGCCTGACCGCCAATTCGTTTAACTCAGTCTCTCTCAAGCCGCCGTTGGTGCTGTGGAGCCTGTCGCAGGCGGCCAGCGCGTTGGATGCGTTCAGTGCTGGCTCGCACTATGCCATCAACATCCTGGCAGCCGACCAGCAGGCGCTGGCGCAGCGCTTTGCCACCAGGTGTGTTGATCGTTTTGCCGATGTGGCGTTTACCCAGGGCAGCAGCGGCGCACCGCTGCTTGACGGTAGCGTTGCCAGTTTTGAATGCTTCAACCGCAGTCGCTATGTCGAGGGCGATCATGTGATTTTTGTTGGTGAGGTTGAGCATTGCAGCCACCGCGCCGGGGCATCACCGCTGCTCTTTCATGGCGGCAGGTTTTACACCGAGCATCCGCTGTGAAGAGCGCCCCTTGTTTGGTGCCGCAAACAATGCGCCCCTGTGGCTGCGCCCGCCACCTAAAAGCCCTGTGCCAATGAGCCATGTCGTGCTGCGAAAAGACCATCTCGATGGCCTGGCCGTCGGACTGCTGATCGCCTGCAGCGCATTCTGGGGCTTTCAGCAAGTGCTGGTGAAGGCCACCATTGTTGACATACCGCCAGTTTTTCAGGCCGCCATCCGCTTTGTATTGGCAACCCTTGTGCTGGGCCTGTGGTGCCGCTGGCGCGGTGTCGCGCTGTTTCGGCGTGACGGCTCGCTCAAGGCAGGATTGCTGGCCGGGGCCTTGTTTGCGTTGGAATTTTCCTGCATCTACATCGGCATGCAGTTTTCTGCCGCCTCGCGCCTGACTGTCTTCCTGTACACCGCGCCATTCTGGGTGGCGGTGTTACTGCCGCTGTCGGTCAAGTCCGAGCGGCTGCGCAAGCTGCAGTGGCTGGGCCTGGCGCTGGCCTTTGTGGCGGTGCTGTTTGCACTGCGCGACGGCATGGATCAGGCGGGTAACCCGCTGCAGTGGCTGGGCGACTTACTGGCGCTGGGCGCGGGGCTGGCCTGGGCCCTGACCACGGTGACCATCCGCACCACCCGGCTGGCCATTGTTTCGCCGGAAAAGCTGCTGTTTTTTCAGATTGGCGTGAGCGCTGTCACCCTGCCGCTGGTGTCGCTGCTGCTGGGCGAGCCGTGGCACTGGCAGTTCAGCGGCTTTGCCATCACCTCGCTGTTGCTGCAAACCGTGGTGGGCGCGTTTGCCAGCTACCTGGCCTGGATGTGGATGCTGGGTCGCTACCCGGCCACCAAGATTTCGGTGTTTGCGTTCCTGACACCGGTGTTTGCGCTGCTGTTTGGTGCACTTTGGCTGAGCGAGCCAGTCACCCCTGCTTTGCTGGCTAGCCTGGGTCTGGTGGCTGCAGGCATTGTGCTGGTTAACCGCAAGGCGACAAGCCGGGGTTGATGCCCATCTGAAGGTGCACACAAAGCACTGCCGAGCGGCAAGGTGTGGCTGAAAAAAAGCGTCGGCAACGGCGTAAACTTGGCTCTACATCAACACAAAAATGAGACCTTTATGAGCCTGAACATGTCCGAAAAAATCCGCACTGTGGCCCTGGTCGGTCATGGTGCCGTGGGTAAAACAACCTTGGTCGAAAGCCTGCTGGCCGCCACTGGCGCCATTGCCAGCCGTGGCTCGGTCGAAAAAGGCAACACCGTGTGCGACTTTGACCCGGTTGAAAAGCAACTTGGTTTCTCATTGCAGTCGTCGCTGGTCAGCCTGAGCACGGCAGACACCCTGATTCACCTGATTGACACCCCTGGTTACCCCGATTTCGCCGGTCAGGCAATCGGCGCGCTGGCGGCAGTCGATACGGCCCTGATCGTCATCAGCGCCCAAACCGGCATTGAACTCACCGCTGAGCGCATGTTCGCACTGGCCAGCGAACGCGGCCTGTGCCGCATGATTGTGATCAACAAGATTGATGCCGACAACATCGACCTGGGCCGCCTGGTGGACGACATCCGCGACCGTTTTGGCAAACAATGCCTGTTGCTGGACCTGCCTGCGCACCATGCCGAAGAAGTGGTCGAACTTCTGGGCCATGCCGACGGCGAAAGTGACTTTGCCTCGGTTGCTGCGGCACACCGCGCGCTGATCGACCAGTTGATTGAAGAAGACGACGACCTGATGGCGCGTTACCTGGAAGACGGCACCGACCCCAGCCCGCAAGAACTGCACGCGCCGTTTGTCAAGGCACTGCGTGCCGGGCATTTGATTCCGATTTTGTTTGTGTCAGCCAAGACTGGCGCTGGCGTGCCGCAACTGCTCGATGCGCTGGTCAAGCTGGCACCCAATCCGGCAGAGGGCAACCCGCAACCGTTTTACAAGGGCGAGCTTGGCCAAGACCCTGAGCCTTTTGCCGCCCAGCCAGATGACGCGCTGCATGTGCTGGCGCATGTTTTCAAGGTGATCGTGGACCCGTTCATTGGCAAGGTCGGCGTGTTCCGGGTGCACCAGGGCACCATTCGCAAAGAGGCCCAGTTGTTTGCCGGGTCCTCCAAGCGCCCGTTCAAGGTGGCTCACCTGTACCGCCTGCAAGGCAAGGAATATGTTGAAGTGCCGCTGCTGGTGCCCGGCGACATTGGTGCCGTGGCCAAGGTGGACGAAATCGATTTCGACTGCGTGCTGCATGACTCGCACGACGAGGACAACATCCACCTCAAGCCGCTGGCGTTCCCCCAGCCGATGCAGGGATTGGCAGTGCAGACCAAACGCAAGGGCGACGAGCAGCGGCTGTTCGAAATTTTGCACAAGCTCGAACTCGAAGACCCCTGCTTTACCGTCGAGCGCCATCCGGGTACCAACGAGACGGTGATTCGCGGCCTGGGCGACATGCACCTGCGTGCCAAGATGCTGCGCATGCAGCAACAGTACAAGCTGGAACTAGACACCAGCGTGCCGCAAATCGCCTATCGCGAAACCATCATCGGCAAGGCCGAGGGCCATTGCCGCCACAAAAAGCAAAGCGGCGGAGCTGGCCAGTTTGGCGAGGTCATGCTGCGGGTTGAACCGCTGGCGCGTGGTGCCGGTTTTGAATTTGTTGACATCGTCAAGGGCGGCGCGATTCCCGGTGTCTTCATGGCGGCGGTTGAAAAGGGCGTGCAACAGGCCTTGGCAGAGGGTGCGGTTGGCGGGTTTCCATTGCACGACTTGCGCGTCATCGTGCATGACGGCAAGACCCATGCGGTTGACGGCAAGGAAGTCGCCTTTGTGGCCGCAGCCCGCAAGGCCACGCTGCAAGCGGTACGGGCCGCCACCCCGATCGTGCTGGAGCCAATGGTCAACATCGAAGTGGTGGCACCCGAGGCTGCCATTGGCGACCTGACCGGCGACCTGGCATCCAAACGTGGCCACATCACCGGCACCCAGCCACGCCCGGCAGCAACCGTTGCCATCAGCGGGCAAATGCCGCTGGCTGAGCTTGGCGACTACCAGAGCCGCCTGAAGTCACTCACCGGCGGTCAGGGCTCTTACAGCCTGGCGTTTTCGCATTACGCACAGGTTGGTGCCGAGATGCAAAACAAGCTGGCTGCTGCCTTCAAGCCCGATAACCTGGCGGATGACTGATCGGCCTGGGCAAAAATCAGCGCTGGCGCAGCTCAGCCCCAACATCAATTGACCAGGCTGCGCCATGGCACATCACCTTCTGCTTGCCTACTCCACCACCGACGGCCACACCCGGCATATTTGTGAGCGGCTGCAGTTTGTCATGACGGCGCTGGGCCAGCGGGTGACCCTGGTGCCAATCGAGCAGGCCGATGCACTTAACCTGAACCAGTTCGAGCGCATCGTCATCGGGGCCAGCATCCGCTATGGCCACCATCAGCCGCAGGTGGCGCAGTTCATTGCCAGACACCAGGCGCTTCTGCAGAGTCGGCCCAGCGCGTTTTTCAGCGTCAACATCGTGGCACGCAAGCCCGACAAAAACCGTCCCGACAACAACCCGTACCTGCTGAAGTTCCTTCAGCAGATCAGTTGGCAGCCGCAGTTGCTGGGGGTGTTTGCTGGCAAGCTCAATTACCCCGGTTACCGCTGGTTTGACCGCCAGATGATCCGCCTGATCATGCTGATCACGCATGGGCCAACCGACCCCAAGACAGTGGTGGAGTTCACCGACTGGGCGCAGGTGGAGGCCTTTGCGCATGCGGTGTGCGCGCTGCCGGACGCCACCAACGCACCGGCCTGAAGAACCGCATCGGCGCGGCTTGAACCGGCTTATTGTTTGACCGCTTCCACCTGCACCACCAGGCGCACGATTTTCGGGAATCCCCAGTCAATGCCGTAGTTCATGCCAAACTGGGTACGGTCCAACATCGCTTCAAAGTCGCCGCCGCAGACTTCGCGCTTGAGCATCGGGCTGTCGTAGCAGTTGAAGTTGGTGGCTTTGAGGTTCAAAGGGCCGGTTTTGCCCAGCAGCGTCAGGGTGCCTGCAACCTCTGTCACCTTGTCGCCATTGAAAGTGAACTTGTCAGCGACAAATTTCATGGTTGGAAATTTTTCGGCATTGAACAGGTCTGCGCTTTGCAGATGCTTGTTGAACGCAGCAAAGCCGGTGTTGATTGAGGTGGTGTCCACGACGATGTCAACCTTGCCTGATTTGCCGGCCCGATCAAACTCAATGCTGCCCTCTTTCTTGTCAAAGCGACCACGGTTGGTGCTGGTGCCAAAGTGGCTGATCTCAAAGCTCACATAGGTGTGCGCCGGGTCAATGGCGTAGCTGGCGGCCTGTGCAGACACAGTGCCCGCCAGCAAGGCGACGGCGGCAGCGAGAGGTAACAAGGTTGAACGCATGAAAAACTCCTGGAAAGGTTTGATTGAAAGAAACACGGTTGAGAAAGATCCGGGGGCGTTAGAGCTTGCCCACCCCGGTCAGGGAAAACTTGAACTTGACCTGCACGTCGTCGGCCACCATCGAGGTGTCGGCCCATTCGCCGTCACCAATCTTGAAGGCCAGTCGCTTGATCGGCAGCACACCGGTGGCCACCGTGACGGCTCCGTTTTGCGTCATCACCAGCGGCACCAGCACCTGAACGGTCTGGCCCTTGATGTTGAGCTGACCGGCTACTTCGTATTTGCCAGCGCCAAGCACCTTGAAGGCCGACGAAGCAAAGGTGGCTTGCGGGAACTTGGGCGCGTTGAACCACGGGGCTTTGGGTAACTCGCTGTCCATCTCGGGTGCGCCCAGCGTGCCGCTGCCCATGTCCACGGCAAAAGTCACCTTGCTGGTGGCCAGTTTGGCGGCATCAAAACTGACCTGGGCATCAAACTTCTTGAAGTGGCCGGTGATCGGCACCCCCATTTGCTTGGCAACAAAGACCAGTTCGCTTTGCGCGGGCAGCAGCTTTTGCTGGGCGGCGGCGGGTACGCTGGCACCAGCCAGCAAGGCCGTTGTCAGGATCGAAAGAAGTGGAATGTTTTTCATCATGCGTATCGTTTCTGTCGTGTTTGATCGGTTAGCTGCGGCCAGGCAGCATGCGCAGCAGCAGGCCGTCCCGGTCAATCCATTGGTGTTTGAGTGCTGCTGCCACATGCAGAGCCGCCAAGCCCATCAAGGCGAAGGCAGACAGTTGATGCAGTGGCTTGATCAGGTCGGCCAAGGCCTTGTCGGCGGGCAAAAAGTCAGGCAGCGCAATCTGGCCAAACCAGACAATCGGAAAACCTGCCGCCGAGCTGTACGCCCAGCCCAATAGCGGCACGATGAAAAACAGCGCGTACAGCAGGTGATGGGTGGCGTGATGGACCAGGCTTTGCCAGGCCGGCATGGCCTGGGTGATGGCGGCGGGCAGTGCTGGTGGCTGGTGCGTGATGCGCCAGACCAGACGCAACAGCGACAACAGCAAGAAGCTGATGCCGGCCCATTTGTGCCAGTTATAGAGCTTGAGCCGCCAGGGTGAAAACGGCAGGTCCTGCATGTAGACACCCAGCCCAAACAGGGCCAAGATGGCGAGTGCCAGCAGCCAGTGCAAGCTGATGGCCACGGCGCCGTAGCGCGGCATGTGCGCTGATGAATCTGACAGGGATGAGGTCACGACGGTTCTCCAAAAAGGGGTTGATCAGGGATTACCCTGAAGCAAGAGCCGCAAGTCTAGAGATCAGTCAGTGCAAACATATTCAATTGAATTGATGACAAAGTTCAAACCATTTCAATGCATGGCAAAGCGACATGGAACCAGGCTAAATGACCCCACGGCCGCGCAAGGCTGCAATGGCTGTTGCATCAAGTCCCAGTTCAGCCAGAACTTCTTCGGTATGTTGGCCCAGGGCTGGCGGTGGCCGACACACAACCGGCGGTGTTTTGGTCAGGCGAAGCGGGCTGGCAACGGTCTGCACCGTTCTGCTTGATGCTATTGAGTCAGTAGCTGGCAGCGCTTTATCTGTATGCTCTACAGGCTGTTTTATTATCAAGCCACGGGCTATGACCTGGTCATCGGCAAAAGCCTGCGCCAGGTTATTGATCGGGCCGCAAGGCACGGCCTTGCCCTCGAGCAGGTCTATCCACCCGGCGGTGCTGCGGGTGCCGGTGATGGCCTGCAGCAGCGGGATCAGCGCTTCGCGGTTGTTCACCCGCAAGCTGTTGCTGCGAAACCGCGCGTCCTGCGCCCATTCTGGGTGGCCTGCGGCCTCACAAAAGCGGGCAAACTGGCCATCGTTGCCAATCGCCAGCAGCATTGATCCGTCGGCCGTGGCAAAGGTCTGGTAAGGAGCCAGGCTGGGGTGGGTGTTGCCCTGGCGTTGTGGCACCTGCCCGGTGTTCAGGAAGCCTGCGGCCTGATTGGCCAGCACCGCCATGCCGACATCAAGCAGCGCCATGTCGATGTGTTGGCCCTCGCCCGTCCTGTGGCGCACTTCAAGCGCCGCCAGTATCGCGCTGGTGGCATAAATGCCGGTCAGGATGTCGATCAGCGCCACCCCGATGCGCAT